>CAZDZP010000112.1:0-8357 GCA_964509855.1 uncultured Anaerolineaceae bacterium
TGGCAGCCCCGTGGTGAGGGACCTTGAGCACCGTCACCGCGGGTAGGTCGCCCGCTGCAAGCAAGGCTCGTTGGGGCCTAACTTCGATGTCTCCGGTAAGCAGAAAGCTCGTTTCGCCGTAGGTGACCAACAGCACCAGTGAAGTGTCGTTCACGTTCGTTGCCGAATGTCCTACCGGTGGCCACAACACGTCGAACTGCACGCCGTCGATTTCGAACGTGTCGCCGGCAACGAGCATCGATCGGACGGGCGCTCTCTCCGAATACAACGTTGCGATTTCCGTCGTGCGGTCGTGGCCCGTGTCGTAGACCACGTCAACGTCGTAGCGCGCGAAAACCTCGGGAAGCCCACCCACGTGGTCTTGTTCCGCGTGGGTGAGTACAACGACGTCGATGCTGCGGTCCCAGTGGGGCATCGTCTCCCCCAGTTGCCCCGTAAGTGCGAGAGCGCTTGGTCCACCGTCGATTAGAACCTGGGTGCCACCTGGGGTTGTGAGAAAGACCGCGTCGCCCTGACCCACGTCGAGCATCGCGACGGTCAGCTCGCCATTGCCCCGCAACGGAAGCAGGCTGTGGACGGCGACAATCGCAAGGCAGCACCCGGCCGTCGCGCTTGCCAGCAACCGCTGCCGATGTCGCTCGGGACGTCGAAGCGGCGCCGCTTCTATCTCCGGCGCCAGGTAGCGGTAGCAAAACCAGCCGGGGACACAGAGGATGGCATACATCGCCAGGATCACGGTCGGACTCAGACGCGGGACAGACGTACTCGCGAACGGCAAGCCTCCCATCGTTCGAGCGAGCTCATTGCAGAACGCCAGCGGGTAGTAAGCCAGCAGCCCCACGACCCAGCCGGCCGGTGCCCAGGCCCAGCCAGCGAAGCCCGTTAGCAGCGAAAGCACGAACGCGAACGCGAACACCGGCTCCACAACGAGGTTCGCGACAGGGCTCACCAGCGATAGCTCGCCAAAGGTGCCCCAGAGCAGCGGCATCGTTCCTATCCACGCCGCGATGGTGATTGCGAATACCAGCCGAAGCCATTGCGGCACCAGCCGTTCTGCGCCGATTCGGCCAAGCGACCGGTACGTCCAGTGCTGCAGCCAGGGCGTGAAGACGATGATGGCTGCCGTCGCCGCAAGGCTGAGCTGGAAACCGACGGAAACGGCCAGCGCCGGTTTTCCAGCGGTCATCAATACTGCTGCCGCACCGAGCGCCGAAAGCCCCGATTGTTGCCGCCCCTGCCAGAGAGCGAACAGCAGCACGAACGACATGATTCCCGCGCGGACCACCGTCTCCGTGGCGCCCGCGAGAAAGACGTATCCCAGTACGAACACAGCTGCTGGGAATGCGGCGAAACGCATGCCGACAATCGGACTCGCAATGACGAACACGAACCCGGCGAGGATGGCGACGTTCGCCCCGGACACGGCAATGATGTGCGCCAGGCCCGAACGCCGGTAACCGTCGTAGAGATCGCGGGGAATGGTCGAATCTCGCCCGAGGGTGATGCCCGTCGCGAGCGATGCTTCGGGCTCCGGCAGGGCCCTGTTCATGGCTTGTTCCAGGTTCCTGCGCGTTGCTGCTATCGCTCGGTCCGGTCCGCCAGTTGCGCCTTCGTGGGAAATCGTCGGATAGAACATTGTTCCCACAATGCCCTGGCGCGCCAGGTATCCCCGGTAGTCGAAGGTGTCGAAAATGGGTGGCTCATCCAGCCGACCCGCGATGCGAACCCGGTCGCCTGGGAGCCAGTCCGCGTACTGGCTTGTGGTGACGAGAACGGCTCCCTGAGTTGACATAGAGTTAACAGAATGAACGTCGATTTTGAGCTGTGCGGTCGTCAAGCGCCGCTCCGGGAGCGACGATACCTCGCCCCTAATGTCTAGCTGTTGTCCAACGAACTGTTGCAGCGGCGGCGGCGGTCTCTGGTCCCAATTGCTGTATCTTGCGCCGCCCGCAAAGGCGGCGATCGCCGCCGCGACGAGCAATCCATACCCAATTGGAAACCGTCCCGAAAGAGCAGTTGGCACGAGCAGCGCCAGCGCGGTCCCGGCTACCCACCACGGTGCGTGCCACGCCGCCACCATCGCGATAGCGGCAAGCCAGGCAAGCGAAATCACTGCAAGCGTCATTGCCGCAGCACGCTACCAGACGGAGACATTCCGAATCTAGGCTGAGTAGCGGTACCCTTTGCCGCGCACAGTCTGAATGTAGTTCGCAGTTCCAGTCACTTCGCGAAGCTTGCGCCGAAGGTTGCTCACATGCGCCCGAACCAGGGTGCTCGCCCCTGCCGGGTCGTGGTACTGCCAAACATCCACCAGGAGCTCGCGGGGGTGGAGTATCTCCCCCTCGTGCTGCATCAGGTAGGCGAGCAACGTCGCCTCCATGTTGGTGAGATGCGCTTCGGTGTCCGGCCCACGGAGCGTGTTTGTGGTCAGATCGAGGTTGACTCCCGCTTCCTGGCCGTCCGCGCGGGGGTGCCCAAGTAGTTCACGAAGTGCCTCACCGAGTGCCTCGATTGGGAAGGGCTTCTTGATAACCGTGCCTTCGATGCGGAAGTTCGGACGGCGGGTGCCCTTGCGCAACAGGTACACCATGTTCGGTGTCCGGCCGCGCCCGTTAGACGACTTAAAGGTGGTTGAGAGCCAGAGATTGAACACCGGAAACTGCGAACCTGATTCGCCTCTCGGTACGCCCTGCACGTCGACAACGAGTGCTGCAGGGTTGAGCGCCGGGAGGAGGTCCATCGCGACGTCGTAGTTCTCAGCAGTCGCGGTGTCGTAGCCTCGATCCCGGAGGTATTCCGTAACCGACCCCCTCATTCGGGGTTCGCGACTGACGATGAAGACAAGAGCCATGAGTAAAGAGTTCCTGATGGGGGGCGCGTTGGAGCATATTCGGTACCGGCCGACTCGAAGTCAAGGCCAAGAATTCGCGACCGGAACATAAGCCTGTGAACTTCTCGACGTCCAAAGCTGTCAAACTGCAGTCAATGTTTCCAAAGCGATACAGCCCCCGGCTCAACGCGTGGAATGTCAATGAAGCAGCGGAAAAAGAACCCGCAATTCGCTATTCGAAACTTCGAAGCTCATACCGCGCCCGCTCGATGTCGGCACGAATCATGCGGTGCGGAGCCTCAACTTCAACCCAAAGTCGCTGAGTGATCGATGCCGTCCGCAGCCGGATGCGCCAGGTTTCGAACTCGCCGGCCGGCACCGCGATGGTCTCACGCTGCTCCACGAAAACCTCGGCGACAGAAATGCCCGCCGTCCCAAGATTCACATTGTGGTAGGCGCCTTCCCAACCTTCTTCCAGCGGAATACCACGCACGAGCCAGAAAAGGCTCTCGTCGTCGTAGTAGCCCGGGTCCGGGCTCCGGTCATCGGGCTGGGGTAAATCGCGAGGCGTTCGCCGCTCGTCCTCTATCTCTTCCGGGGTCTCCAAATCGGATCGTGCGTGGGACAACACCACGCTATCGACCAGGTACTCGCCGCTGAATTCCGTCCGCGTGCCGGTGTCGGTGTTCACGAGAATTCGTTTGGAAGAGATGGGCTGCAGGGTTTCGCTGCTCACCGTTGCCGAACCGTCATCCCGGTTTCCCTCACCCTCGGAATCGGTGCAGAGCCGGGCGAGTTCGGTCGTATCGCCGGTGATAGACGTTTCCAGGATGCAGACACCATAAAGCCGCCGCCCCTCGTCTAGCAGGTCGTAGGTCGCGCGTTCGTTGCCATCCCACGGCGCCGCTTCGAATATCTTGCTGGTGGGCGCATCTTCTCCCGCGCCGCACGCAGCGCCGAGCAAGGCAAAACCCGCCAGGCCGGCGAGTGTGAAACGGTTCAGTCGTATCCTCAAACTGGGGTTGCCTCCACCGCCCGGTCAATCCGTTCCAGGGCGGTCACAATGTCGTCAGCGGTGACGTTGATGTGCGTCACCATGCGGAGCCGTGTTGGGCCGAAACCCACCGCCAGCACCCCTGCTTCTTCGAATCCACGCAGCCATGCTGCAGGCTTGCCCTTCACGATATCGATGATCACGATATTGGTCTGCGGGCGCGAGACGTGGAACGCATCGTATTTACCAATGCCTTCGGCGAGCGCGACCGCGTTGCTGTGGTCCTCGCTCAGCCGGGACACGTTGTGCTCGAGCGCGTAGACGCCGGCTGCTGCGAGCACACCGGCCTGCCGCATTCCCCCGCCAAGCATTTTGCGGTTGCGTCGCGCCAGTTCGATGAAGTCGCGCGGGCCGCACAGCAGCGAACCAACCGGGCAGCCAAGTCCCTTCGAAAGACAGAACGAGAGTGTGTCGCACTCCTGGGCGAGTCGCGCCGCTGGCGTTTCAAGGGCGACCGCCGCGTTGAAGAGACGGGCCCCGTCCAGGTGGACGCCCATTCCCTTCTGGTGACCGAGTTCGCTTAGCGCGTCCATGCTTTCTGCCGGGATCGCTGAGCCACCGCAGCGATTGTGCGTGTTCTCCAGGCAAAGGAGCGACGTCACCGGGGCGTGGATGTTCGGCGCGCGGACGCTGGCCGCGACTTCGGCGAGGTCCAGCGTGCCATCCTCATTGTTCGTCAGCGGATTCACCATCAGGCCAGCGAGGCGCGCAGCACCGCCAACTTCGTACTGGAAGATGTGCGATTCCCGGCCGAGGAGCACTTCGTCTCCGGGGTTAGTGTGGGACATCAGCGCAACGAGGTTTCCCATCGTTCCGCTGGCGACGAACAGCGCAGCTTCCTTGCCGAGCATTTCGGCCGCCATCGCCTCCAGCCGATTCACGGTTGGATCATCCCCGAACACGTCGTCGCCAACTTCGGCTTCGTACATCGCGCGGCGCATGGCATCCCCGGGTTGGGAAACGGTGTCGCTGCGCAGATCGATAGGCTTGTTCATGATCATGTCACGCGCCCTGGCGTTCCCAGAGCGTCTGGTAGTGCTCGCTCCCGCGGATCGCGTTCGCAACTTCCACGCGCTCGGCCGCCTTGATTTCATCCAGCACGCGGGCGCAATCCGCAGCGAATTCGTCGCCGCCCACTGCGACGATGCGGTTCACGAGGTAGTCCCACACCCCGGCCGATACCAGCACGGCCGTCATTCGCGGCCATTGGAACGACATCACTTTCTCCGGGAGCGGGAACTGGGGCCGCAGTTCTTTGATGCTGCGAAAGCGCTCTTCCACTGACGTTGCCGGGTCAACCATCTTCACAAGGGGGCCAGCCCCTGGGCGGGCGCGGAAGTCCACGAGGAGTCGCTTGGGAACAATGTGGAACCGGACTACCAGGACGTCCGCTGCGTCGATCACCTTGTAGACCTCGTCGAGATCCACGCCGAACTCATCACTCATGCGTCGTTTCCGCCGTTGGTGGGGCTTCACGAATCGTAGGCGACGGCAGCCCCGCATTCAAAGCCGCATTCGCGCTTGAATACGCTCGGCTGCCGTCGCCATGCATGTTCGTGGTCGGGGTGCCCAGATTTGAACTGGGGGCCCCACGGCCCCAAACCGTGTGCTCTGCCAGGCTGAGCTACACCCCGTACCTATGAGCGTACAGCAATGTGCGCAACCGCAAAGCTGCCGCTCCCCCGCTATAGTTCCCGTGTGACTCTTCCCTTCGACCAATCCCAACCAGACCTGACGCTGAGCATTACCGGGGTTGCTGCCGCCGACCCCGGCCCCGATGGCGGGATGCCTTTGCAGGTGCACACCACCCGCGGCCCCATCAACGCCATCTTCCATCCCGTCGAGGGTGGGACCGGCGCGGTCATCTTCGTTGGCGGTGCTATGGGCGGCGTCGACGGCCCGGCCGACAAAATTTACAGCCGCCTCCCCGCAGCACTCGCCGAGAAGTCTGTTTCCTCGCTTCGCGTCGATTACCGCGTGCCCAACGACACCCAGGAATGCGTGCTCGACGTGCTGGCCGCGTGCTCGCTGCTGAAGGGTATCGGCGCCACCGACGTGGTGTTGGCCGGCCACAGCTTCGGCGCCGCGGTCGTGATTGCCGCGGCCGAACTTGCTCCTATGCTTCGTGGCGTCGTTTCCATGTCACCCCAGCTCTTCGGGACAGACCGCGTGGGTTCGCTGCAGGTCCCGCTGCTCCTCATTCATGGCATGGCCGATACCGTCTTGAGCCACGAAGCGAGCGAGGATATCTACCGCCGGGCGCCCGAGCCGAAGCGCATTGTGCTGTACGCCGAAGCGGGCCACTCGCTCATCCAGGCCAAGGCAGAGATATGGGACTTGCTGCTCGAATGGATTCCCGAACGTCTTTCGGGAACGGCGATGGAAGGCGGACGCGACGAAATACGAGATCACGGGCTGGAAGGCGACGATAAGGACTAGCGCTTTTCTTAACCTTTATGCTACCGTTACGCTCCGGCTGGAGTGAAGGTAGCTGTCGGCGGGGTGGCCGACCGTGCTAGCAACGTAGACTTTGGACTTGACGCCATCTCCCATAGCCTCAAGTCCGCGCTTTCGCAAGAAAGCCGTCCATTCGTGAATTGCACGCGAAGCCAGATGGCTACCTTCCTTCAGCTGTAGAACCCCCGGCCAAACATCGAAGCGCCCACGAGGCGCTTTTTCGTGCCCGCGTTGCTTCAAGCCTCGTGGCGATGGCTCGGCCCGTGGACACACAGAGGCCCGGCAACCTCTCCCTGGCTGCCGGGCCTCTGCCCGGTGTATCCCGGATGCCGCAACTCCGTGCTCGGAGCGGGAATTGCGGCGGCGCTCGGTTGTCTCAGCGAACGAACACGATGCCTCGTGTCCGCTGCCCCCTGCCTACCTCCTTTCGGCCAGTCTCGCCATCGAGCCTTCTTCGGCCCGGTTCAGCGTGTTGAGTGAGCGGATGTTGCGCCGCAGGAATGCGGGAAGCTCCGCATCTTCGGCGTTGGCAACGCCCGGTAGTCCGAAGTCGGCCAGGCGCCGTTCGGTTTCGGGGTCTTCCATGCGGTGTGCCTTCGGCGGAAAGCCGGTTGCAATTACGGTCATGTGCACTTCGAGTCCCACGTTCGGGTCGACAACCGTGCCGAAGATGATGTTGGCGCTGGGGTCGACCACTTCCGCGATTACGCGGCTGGCCTGGTCGAGCTCGGTGAGCTTGAGCGAACCGTCGTGCGTGATGTTGAAGAGCACGTTCTGTGCCCCGTCGATCGACTGGTCCAGCAACGGGCTCTGCGTGGCCGAGCGAGCCGCGTCGATGGCGCGCTTTTCGCCTTCGCCGCGGCCAACCGCCAGCAATGCCGGCCCGGCCTCCGACATCGTGGTGCGCACGTCGTTGAAGTCGAGGTTGATGTTGCCGTTCTGGCTAATGATGTTGGAAATCGACTGGATCGCCTGTCGCAGCACGTCGTCGGCGTAGTCAAAAGCCTCGTCGACGGTGATGTCATCGGGACAGATTTCCATCAGCCGTGAGTTCGGGATCACGATGAGCGTGTCGACCTTGTCGCGCAGGCGGGCGAGGCCCTCTTCCGCCTGCTTCATGCGGCGGGCGCCTTCCCACGCGAACGGCTTGGTGACCACACCAATGGTGAGCGCGCCGGTTTCCTTCGCGATTTCCGCGACCACTGGCGCGGCGCCGGTGCCGGTGCCGCCTCCCATGCCGGCAGTCACGAAGACCATTTCGCTGCCGCGCAGAAGGTCATGCAGTTCTTCGCGACTCTCGTCGGCGGCTCGTTCGCCGCGGGTCGGGTCGCCACCGACGCCGAGGCCTTTCGTCAGCTTTTCGCCGATGCGGAGCTGCACGGGCGCCTGGCTGTTCACGAGTGCCTGCGCGTCGGTGTTGCAGGTCACGAACGTCACGCCCGGGATGCGGGAGCGAATCATGCGGTCCACGGCGTTGCAGCCGCCTCCGCCTACGCCGACCACTTTGATGTTCGGCAGGAGTTCTGCGTCGTAGCGGGGATACTTGTTCACGTCACTCTCCTTGGTGTCTGGTGTCGCTGTTTCTGATTGGTCGAACGTCCGGTGTTCCCTCCTTTCGTTGCATTACTGCGGCATGAGCGCGCGTCCTATAGAGGCGATGCGGCGGAAAATGCCCCCCACAGCGGGCATTTCGAAATGTGGCGCGGAAGCTTCTGCTGGCGCTTCGCTGTCGGCGAGCGCGTAGCGGGCCAGCCCGATGGATGTCGCATAGGCTGGCGAACCGATGATGTCCGCCATGCCGTTGAATCCCGTCGGTTTCCCTATGCGGACGGGGATGCCAAGGCGCGTTTCGGCCATTTCCGCGAAGCCCGCAAGCTGGCTTCCGCCACCCGTTAGCACCAGCCCGGCGGCGATGCGGTCGTAGTACCCGGCCCGCTTGAGTTCGACGACGATCATTTCGAGGATCTCTTCGGCGCGCGCCTGCAGGATTTCGCAGACGTAGCCCACGCTCACGGG
>CAZDZP010000113.1:0-2689 GCA_964509855.1 uncultured Anaerolineaceae bacterium
ATCATCGCCATCTTCTACACCGAGTCGATTTCGCTGGTTGCGCTGGCATGGGCCGGGGGAGTTATCGCGGCGATCCTCGTGGTCCGCAGCTATGACATCCGCAGCTACAACGTCTACCTCGCGCTCGGCTTCTTCCTCTGGCTCGCCACCTACGAATCGGGCATCCACGCCACGCTTGCCGGCGTTGTGCTGGCGCTGCTCACCCCGGCACAGCCACAGTACGAACGCAACGAGTTCAACCGGCACGCCACGGAAATGGCATTGCGCTACCGGCGTGCCGAATCGCGGGGCAACCACGACGAAACCGAACAGCTCCTGCGGCAGATCGAGAACCTCGCGCGGGAGTCGGAATCGCCCCTCGACCGGCTCACGCACATACTCCACCCCTGGGTGAGCTACATTATCGTGCCCATATTCGCACTCGCCAACGCAGGAGTCGTGATTTCGTCGACATCCGTGGAAGCCGCCGCGAGCAGCGCAGTTACCTATGGCGTCATCGTTGGGCTGGTCATCGGTAAGCCGCTGGGCATCTTCGTGTTCACACTCATCGCCGTCCGCAGTGGAATTGCAACCCTGCCCGCAGGCGTACGATGGGGTCACATCGTTGGCGTGGGACTGCTCGGCGGCGTCGGTTTTACAGTCGCGTTGTTCATCACCGAACTCGCCTTCACCGACCCGCTCTACATTTCCGAAGCGAAGATGGGGATTCTCGCCGCGAGCGTCATCGCTGGCGCGCTGGGCTTCCTTTTCCTCTTCCTGATGGGCAGGGGCGAAGACCACGACATGGTCCATGGCTCACACGGCAGCTTCCTGGGGCACGGCCACGACGAACCCTCCGAGCGCGCCGCCGTCCCCCTGCCCGCGCCCGCCACCGAACGGGAGCCGGTGCATCACTCGCGCCGCGAAGAGCCGCTCGGCGATTCGCCTTCATAACGTTTGGGTTTCGCGGCTATCACGGGGGCGTAGCGAACACGCCGGCGCGCAGCTTCAAAGCGTAGCTGCTGCTATCCTTATTCTTCCGTGACGACCATCGGCACGAGGCCGGCGTATCTCGCGCCGTGCCCCGCCGTCTTCGCGCTTACCGCCAATGACGCTGCTGTTTGTGGTCTTCAGTTGCTTTGCGGTTGCCGCGGCATCGCCTGCCGCCGTAGCTGCCTTCCGCCAGCGCGCTTCGTGGGTGCTTGCGCTGATTCCCCTTGCCGTCTTCGTCATCTACTGCATCTGGGCCGGCGCCATCTCAGATGGCGAACCCATCACCGGCTCATGGAGTTGGGTGCCCGCGCTCGGGATCAACCTTTCGTTTCGCGTTGACGGCCTAAGCGTGCTCTTCGGTCTGCTCATTTCTGGTATCGGCACCATCATCGTGCTCTACGCCGGAGCCTACCTTGCCGACGACCCGGGGCTCGGCCGCTTCTACCTTTTCCTCTTCACCTTCATGGGCGCGATGCTGGGCCTCACCGCAGCCGACAACATCATCACCCTCTTCGTGTTCTGGGAACTCACCAGCGTCAGCTCCTACCTGCTCATCGGCTACAAGAACGAGTACCAGGAGTCGCGCGACGCCGCACTGCAGTCTTTGCTGGTCACCGGTGGTGGTGGCCTCGCGCTCCTTGCTGGCCTGGTGTTGCTCTCTCTGGTCGCGGGTACGCAGGACATCTCCTCCATGGCCGGGGTCGCTGAGGCCATTCAATCCGACGGCATGTACTTGCCGATTCTGCTGCTCGTGCTGCTCGGCGCCGCGACCAAGTCGGCCCAGTTCCCCTTCCACTTCTGGCTCCCCGGGGCGATGGCTGCGCCGACGCCCGTCAGCGCCTACCTCCACAGCGCGACCATGGTGAAGGCCGGGGTCTACCTGCTTGCGCGTCTACACCCCACACTCGGTGGGACGACGGAGTGGGTCACGCTGGTGACCACCGTGGGCGCGGTGACCTTCGTGGTCGGCGCCTATCTCATCATTAACCAGTTCGACCTGAAAAAGATCCTCGCCTACTCCACGGTCAGTGCCCTCGGCTTGCTCGTGATGCTCATCGGCATCGGCACCGACCTCGCGATTAAGGGCATGGTGGCCTTCCTGCTGGCTCACGCGCTCTACAAAGGCGCGCTCTTCATGATTGCCGGCACCATCGATCACGAGACGGGCACGCGTGACACCCGCGTCCTGGGTGGTCTGCGTTCGCTCATGCCAAAGACGGCGTTGGCCGCTCTGCTCGCCGGCCTCGCAATCGCGGGCCTTCCCCCGTTCTTCGCCTTCATCGGCAAAGAAGTCTTCCTCGATGCGGTGCTTAACGCCGAACTCGGCGGGCGTACGCCGCTCGTTGCTGCGGTCATCGTTGCCAGCCCGGCGTTCGTGTTGGCGGCGTTGCTCGTGGTGTTTGGTCCCTTCAGCGGCAAGGTCGGTGAAACGCCGAAGCACCCCCATGAAGCTCCGTTTGCCATGTGGGCCGGGCCGCTGTTGCTCGCGCTAACCGGCCTGCTCGTCGGCCTCGCGCCCTTCTTGCTCCAGGACTGGCTCATCGCGCCAGCCGCGCTAAGCGTCGCCGGGGAGCCGATCTCGGTGAACCTGGCGCTGTGGCACGGGCTCAATCTTCCGCTCGCCTTGAGCGGCCTCAGGTCGACGATGAACTCGTGCGCGACCCGGCCGTTCGTACCGCTGTAGAGCACCGGGTAGTGCTCACCGATGCGCTTCGAC
>CAZDZP010000113.1:2699-8331 GCA_964509855.1 uncultured Anaerolineaceae bacterium
TTCCTTGCCCGCGACCGCATTCGTGCGGTCACTCTCCCCATCGAATCGCGCGTCGCGCCGCTCATCGGCCCGGAAGCCGTCTACAAGTGCGCCCTCGCGGGGCTGAAGGCGGGAGCCGCTCTACAGGTCGCCGTGCTTCAGCACGGCAGGTTGAGGCGCTATGTTGGCGTCACCGCCATATCCGCCGGTGCGCTCGTCACGCTTTCCGCTACCTCGAACGACGGCTTCGCCATCTCGTTCGACCTTGGTGGCATCCAGTTTTACGAATGGTTCATCGCAGGCGCCCTGGCCGCCGCCGCCATCGTTGTCGCCTTTGCCGAAGGACGACTCTTCGCAGTCGCTGCGCTGGGCGTGGTGGGCGTCGGTCTCGCGGCCATCTTCATGCTCTTCGGCGCTCCCGACCTCGCCATGACCCAGGTGCTGGTCGATACCCTCACGGTGGTGCTGTTCGTGCTGGTGTTCTATCACCTGCCCGGGCCCATGCTGCAGCCGTCGAAGAAGCTACTTGTGCGCGACCTGGCCATTGCCATTGCCTTCGGCGCCACGATGTCCCTTCTGCTGCTCGGAGCAGTCCATGGCGAGACGATGCGGCCCGTCTCCGAGTACTACGCCGATAATGCCTACCTGGAAGCCTTCGGCAAGAACGTGGTCAACGTCATCCTCGTCGACTTCCGCTCGCTTGACACTCTCGGCGAAATCCTCGTGATCGGCATCGCGGCCATAGGCGCCTACGCGCTGCTGAAGTTGCGGCCGCTGCCGCCGAAGAGTGAGGACGACCACAAATGAGCGGCTCACTCATCCTTCGCGCATCCACCAACGTGCTGGTCACGCTCTTCCTCATCTTCTCCTTCTTCCTGCTCTGGCGGGGGCACAACGAACCTGGCGGCGGATTTGCCGGCGGGCTCGTTGCGGCTGCGGGCTTCACCCTGTACGCCATCGCATTCGGGCCACGCGCCGCACGCCATTCGCTGCGGCTGGACCCGCGCATGATCATCGGCATCGGTATGTTCATCGCCCTCGGTTCGCTCCTGGCGGCATTCTTCACGGGTGACGCTTTCGGCACCGGACTCTGGATCGAGCCGACCATCGCGGGCAGCACCGTGAAGCTCGGCACGCCGCTGCTGTTCGACATCGGTGTCTACCTGGTGGTGGTGGGGACAGCCGTCACCCTTGTCTTCGCGCTCGCCGAGGAGGAGGACTAATGGAATCACTCCTCGCGCTCGTGGTGGGCGTCCTGTACGCCGCTGGCATGTACCTGCTGCTACGGCGTGCCCTTGCGCGCGTTCTGCTGGGCATTGCGCTGCTGGGCAGTGCCACGAACCTCCTCATCTTCACCGCTGGCCGCGTAACCCGTGGCGGTGTGCCAATCGTGGGCCCCGAAGGCGAGGTGCTCGTTCAGCCCTACTCCGACCCCCTGCCGCAGGCACTCGTGCTCACCGCCATCGTCATCGGCTTCGGTGTACTCGCCTTCGCCATGGTGTTGGTGTACCGCACCCTGCGCGTCACCGGCACCGAGGACGCTGACGCCTACACCGAGACCGAACGTCCCCCGGGGAGGTCGAAGTGAAAAGCGACATCCTCCTCATGCTTCCGCTGATCATCCCGCTTTCGGGCGCCATCGTCGGTATTCTCGCGCTACGCCTGGTCCGCCTGCAGGCCGCGATTGCCGTGCTCACGTCCACTGCGCTCGTTGTCGCCGCCATCCTGTTGCTGATTCGCGTGTGGAACGAAGGGCCAATCGCCACGCAGCCCGGCGGTTGGCCCGCGCCCTTCGGCATCACCATCGTCGCCGATACCTTCAGCGCGATCATGGTTGCGCTCGCCGCCATCGTCACCTTCCTGGCCATGCTCTTCGCTTCGGCGAACACCGACGAATATCGCACGCGCTTCGGCTTCTTTCCCCTGGCGTGTTCACTCCAGCTCGGCGTCATGGGCGCCTTCCTCACCGGGGACCTCTTCAACCTCTACGTGTGGTTCGAAGTGATGTTGATTTCGTCCTTCGTGCTGCTCGGCCTGGGCGGGGAACGCCAGCAAATGGAAGGCGCCATCAAGTACGTGGTGTTGAACCTGGTTTCGTCGGCACTTTTTCTTGCGGGGCTGGGGCTGCTCTATGGCGTTGCCGGCACCCTCAACATGGCTGACCTCGCCGTGCGCCTGCGCGACGTGGAAAGCGACGGCCTCATCCTCACCATCGCCACGCTCTTCCTCATCTCCTTCGGGTTGAAGTCCGCCGTATTCCCATTCTTCTGGTGGCTTCCCGCCAGCTACCACACGCCGCCCATCGCGGTCACGGCACTCTTTGCCGGCGTGCTCACCAAGGTGGGCGTGTACTCGCTCATCCGCGTCTTCAGCATGATCTTCACGCAGGACCAGGCCTACACGCAGGAACTCCTGATGTGGATCGCCGGCTTCACCATGGTCACCGGCGTGCTCGGCGCAGCCGCCCAGGACGATGTGCGCCGCATTCTCTCGTTCCATATCATCAGCCAGATCGGCTACATGGTGATGGGGCTCGCCTTCTTCACTCCGCTTGGCTACGCGGCCGCCATCTACTTCATTGCCCACAACATGTTCGCGAAGACGGGCCTCTTCCTTATCGCGGGGATAGGCCATCACCTCTTTGGCAGCTACGACCTGAAGAAGCTCGGGAGCCTCATGCAACGCTCGCCGGAACTGGCGGTGCTGTTCTTCATCTGTGCATTTAGCCTTGCCGGCTTGCCTCCGCTCGCGGGCTTCTTCGGCAAGCTCGCGCTCATCCGCGCGGGTTTCGAAGCCGAGCATTACGTGATCGTCGCTGTCAGCCTTGCCGTCGGTCTGCTTACCATGTTCTCCATGACCAAGATCTGGGCGGAAGCCTACTGGAAGAAATCGCCCACTGAGCCGCCGCCCGCACTTCACTCCAGCCGCCGGTCGCCGCTCACGCGATACATGCTTCTGCCGGCAGCCATCTTCGCCGCGTTCTCCATTGGGCTCGGCGTTGCCGCTGGCCCCGCCTTTGAGTTGGCGACTCGCGCTGGCGAAGAGCTCGCTTCACCCACGGCCTATATCGAGGCAGTGCTTGGCGATGCGAATGTTGGGGAGGGAATCGAATGACACTGGCCTGGATCCTCGCACTCGCACTCGCATGGGCCGCCCTCGTCGGCGAATTGAGCGTGCCCAGCCTGCTGGTTGGCGCGGTCCTGGGGTACCTCACGCTCGCGGTGCGGCGTCACACCCGCTTCTCCCTACTGCGCAAGACGGCGCTCTTCGTCGAGTTCGTCTTCTTCATCACCTGGGAAGTCATGGTCGCGAATCTCCGTGTGGCCCGCGACGTGCTGCTTCCGATGAATCGCCTGCACCCCGGCGTGGTTCGCATTCCGCTCGACATCCATGGCGAAGGACCGGTAACCGCGCTCGCCAACATGCTCACGCTTACTCCCGGCACCGTCACCATCGATGTCTCCGACGACACTGGCTATCTCTACATGCATGTGATGGACCTCGACGACCCCGAGCGCTTTCGGCGCGGCGTGAAGCGTGGCTACGAACGCCGCATGCGGAGGTTGCTGCGATGAACGGTACCGTTCCGGTCGAAGGCCCCGTCCTCACCATCGTTTTCATCATGCTCTGCGTCGCCTTCGGGCTTTCGTTCGTACGCCTCGTGATTGGGCCCAGCCTTCCCGATCGAGCGCTCGCCCTGGACCAGCTAACTCTGCTCACCATCGGCTTCATCGGCGCCTACGCCATCGCCACCGACAACGCCGTGCTCATCGACGTCGCCATCGCGCTGGGGCTGATCGCCTTCATGGCCACGGTCGCCTTCGCCCGCTTCATGGAACGCAGCACACTGGCCGATTCACGCCGCGAACGTGAAGAAGCCGCCCGCAAAGAGGAGCAAGCCAATGGAGATTCGTGACATCATCACGAACGTCCTGTTGCTCACCGGGGCCTCGTTCGTGTTGTTGGCCGCCATCGGCATCATTCGCCTTCCCGACATCCTGATGCGCATGCACAGCACCAGTAAGGCGGCGACGCTCGGTGCCGCGCTCATGCTCGCCGCAGTCGCGGTGAACTTCGGAACGGTGGAAGTGACCACGCGCGTGATTGCCGCAATCGTCTTCCTGTTCATCACCGCGCCAGTGGGAGCGCACATGCTCGCGCGCGCCACCTACTTCCTCGGCGTGCCCCTCTGGGACCGCATGGTGCTGGACGAACTCAAGGGCAACTACGACGAAGAAACCCACCGCCTCACCACCCGCAAACCGAAGGACGACGAACCGGCAGCGTAGGGGTTGGCCGAAGGGTTACTCGGGCTCCTCCACCCGCAAACCGTCGTACCGTGCGAAATCGCGGTCGAATGTGTAGAGCGTCGCATCATGAGAGATCGCAACCGCTGCAAGATAAGCGTCGGGAATCGCGTCGCCACCGCGTTCGTCCATTGTTGCAATCCGTTCGAACGCTTCCCAAACTTCCGCGACCTCAACCTCGGTGGGTTGCGACCGGTGTTGTCGAAGGTCGTTGATGAAAGAAAGCGCGACCGCCGGCGTCGCTACTGATGCGAAGATTCGCCGGTTGGTCACGATTCGAACGAACCCGAGCGCAATGATGTCGGGCAGTATGAACGAGTCTGTGTTCCGAATGCGCTCGATGCACCGCTGCGACCGCTCGTGATGTAGCGAGTCGTCCCGGAAGGCATACACCAGGACGTTGACGTCAAAGACTGCGGGCAGGGCCTTCAACCTCATCCAGTAGTGTCTGCCACTTCACCAGGTCGTCCCAACTCCGCCCCTCCACAAGGCCTTGCGCGTCCTCAGGCGGTGTGAACGTCCGCAGCGGGGCGAGCGTGGATTCTTCTGCCTGGTCTCCGGGGCCTTTGTTGGCGCACTTCGGCAGGCCCTCCTTGAGCGCGCGCGCAGCCACCGCTTCGACAGTTTCGCTGCCGTCCCTGGCTACTCGCTCCAGTTCCCGGGCCACGTCGTTGGAGACCTCGATAACGAGCCTTTTCATTGCTACAGGATAGCTTGTCCGCAAAGCGCAGCGTAAGACCGGCGGCCTCTACTCCCCCATCTCTGCCAGCCGCTCCAACGCTTCCCCCGTGACCCGGTAGTTCGTCCACTCGTCCATCGGCACCGCGCCGAGCGACTTGTAGAACGCAATCGACGGCTCGTTCCAGTCCAGCACCGACCACTCGAAGCGCCCGCAGCCGCGCTCGACCGCGAGCCGCGCCAGCTCCACCAGGAGCGCCTTCCCGTGTCCGCGTCCCCGGTACTCCGGCATCACGAAAAGGTCCTCCAGCCAAATGCCTGGCTTGCCCATCCACGTGCTGAAGTTGTGGAAAAACAGTGCGAAGCCCACGATTTGAATGCGCTCTTCGCTTACTTCGGGCCGCGCCCTCCGAGACTCATCGCTGGGGACGGGTCGCTCGCTTCCTTCGGGTCTCGCTCCCGGTGCGTCACTATCCTCTGCCAGGATGACCTCCGCGTAGGGGCGCGGCCCGAAGAGGTGGCGGCGCAGTTCCTCGCGATCGAGCGTGACCGCGTCGGGCTCGCGTTCGTATTCGGCCAGCCCGCGAATCAGCGCGATGATTGCGTCGAGGTCCGTTTCGGTCGCCGGTCGCAGACTCATCGGGACTACAGCGTGACGAGTGCCACCT
>CAZDZP010000114.1:0-8270 GCA_964509855.1 uncultured Anaerolineaceae bacterium
TGGTTGTCATCCGATGGCCCACCAAGAGAGCCGCGGACGACTTCTACCGTGACCCGGCATATGCGCCCCATCTGGAGGCTCGCCTGGCAGGTTCAGAAAGTTCGTGGTATTCGGTTGAAGGCAAGGACGACTTCGCATAAGCGAAAGTTTGGCGGCTACGCCGAATCGTGTTCGGTAAGACTTGCGCTGGAGTCGTACACTGTCGCGAAGTCCCTGGCCGCCCTATGACGGTCGACGAGAAGCCGATGACGGGGTACGACGACCTCCAGGCCTCCGTAGGGCGACAGCGAGAACGCGAGACGCTTGCCGCCGCACTCGCGCGAGCTGCGTCGGGACACGGCGGTGTTGTGCTGGTGTCGGGCGAGGCAGGGGTAGGTAAGTCACACCTTGTTGAGACTTTCGGTCAGCAGGCGGCCACGGCGGGCGCCGCCGTCTATTGGGGTTGGAATCACCCGACGTCCGGCGCCCCGGCCTATTGGCCGTGGATCCAGGTGGAGAGATCCGCCGCTGCAGGGCGCGGGTCGACGGTTGCCAGTGGGTTGCTTCCAGCGCCGGAGCGTGACCGCGAAGACGTGGGGGGCGGCGGCGCCCCGGGAACGGGGGACGCGGGTCGATTCCACCTCTTCGAAAAATTCACGGCTTTCTTGCGCAGGGAAAGCGAGACTGGTCCCTGGC
The DNA here is from genome assembly GCA_964509855.1 of uncultured Anaerolineaceae bacterium. Classification (GTDB taxonomy): domain Bacteria; phylum Chloroflexota; class Dehalococcoidia; order Tepidiformales; family Tepidiformaceae; genus CAZDZP01. The sequence goes on from CAZDZP010000114.1 coordinate 676, forward strand.
TTATCATCCTGGAAGATATTCACTGGGCCGATGAGCCGACGCTTGACCTTCTAGTGCACGTGGCGTGGGAGCTGCCACGAATGCCAGTGTTGGTAGTCGCCACGGCGCGAGATGAGGAGGACGACCTCGGCCCCGCCGCTGTGCGGACGATTGCCTCGCTCACTCGCGACCCCGGACTGACGCGGGTTGAACTGCGGCCCTTCGACCTACACGAAGTTGCAGAATATGCCGCCCAGATCATAAAGCGAGTCCCGTCGGAGTCGCTCACCAATCACCTTTGGGATGCCACCGGAGGCAACGCCTTCATCCTGTCCCAGTTGCTTTCCGACCCGTCGGCGTCCAGGCAGCGAGATGTTCGGAGCGGCAGCGCGCCGCTCCTGCCCGAGGGGGTCCGGTACATCCTCAGGGAGCGACTCGAACGGCTGCCCGCTGTGACGTTGCCAGTGCTCCAAACGGCAGCTGTACTCGGCAAGGAGTTCGACGCACACCAGCTCGGAGCAGTCGAAGAGATGGACCAGGCTACGCTAGCAGCTTGCGTCGACACGGCTATCCACTGGCGTGTTTTGTACGAGTCCGGGGCTCATCGATTTCGCTTCGTTCATGCGCTTATGCGTGAGGCTGTACTTTCGACGCTGTCGCCGAATGCCCGGAGGCAAATCCACGGGCGAGTCGCGGAATCATTGGAAAGCAGCGGCGCACAGGCGCGTGCGGAATCAATCCCGGTCTTGGCGCACCACTACTGGGAGAGCACCGCCCTGCAACCGGTGCATGCCCAGCAAGCGTATCGCTACGCCAGGGACGCGGCGGAACTTGCCGAATCACAATTTGCATGGAGCGACGCGGTTCGCCACTACGAACGTTGCCTGGAATTGCAGCCAACAGTGGAACCATCGAACGTTGAACGGATCCACCTGCTCACACGCCTGGCGACGAATCAGCAGCACCTGACGGACCCCGCAACGCTGGACACAGCACGGACGGCCATGGAGCTCTGCCGGAGCGAAGGTGATTGGAACGGTTTCGCGCTAGCGGCACTGACTGTACTGGAGCACCCGTCGACCTGGGACAACAATCTCACCGTCAGTATCGCCGAAGCAGCGCTCGCCCGCATTGACGAAGGGGAGACTGAATTGCGTTGTGCGTTGCTCGCTCAACTAGTCGAGTACTACGGTTACAGCGACCCTTACCGCGCAGACGACCCGCCGTGCGTCAGACTCGCCCGGTCTCTTCATGACTCACAGACGCTTCGTCTGAAAGCTGCGTTGCATGCATACGAGGCCTCCCGCGCCCGCGTGCGAGGTGATTTCGACACCGCTCGCAGCGAGTCTATGGAAGCCCACCTGGCGTTAGACGCCATCGGCCAATATATGTTGGCCGGCATAGTAAAGGGGCACTGCAACCAGGCTCTGACGGCGCAGGCGCTGCTTACGGAGGCGATTGAGGGCTGCTGGGAGCACTTGTCATACGGGGTGCAGCGACGCATACCTCACCCGGTCAGCGAAGCCTCGCTCGATCTCGCTCACATCGGCGTTCTTAAGAATGACCCACACCTGGTGGAGCAGGCGGAACGACGGGCGGAAGAAGCCGGGGTTACATTGTCTCTTTACAGTGCACTTCGACGGGCAGAATTGGGTGGCAGCGCGGGCCATCTCGTTCCCGCGATGGAGTCATTGCACAACCAGATGCTCGAAAACGATTACCACAAAGACATGCATGCCGCGCACGGCGGAACCGCAGCCCGCGTTTACCACAACGCAGGAATGGCAAGCGAAGCCGCAGCAGAGCTAGAGCGTTGGTTCGACGACTATCGGTTCGCTGATTCCTTTGATCCTGGCTATGTACTACGGGCAATCCTCGGGGTGAGTGATGCACTTGTCGCGATAGGTACGTCCGAGATGCAAGCGATGGTCTATCGGCGGCTGAAGATACTCGGCCATTACCGGTTGCAGGGATGGTCAGGACTCGACCACCTGCGTGTCGACCTCGCAAGGAAGCTTGGGCTGCCCGGTGAAGCGCGGGACTGGTACGACATCGGACTGGAATGGTCGACTCGCGAAGGATGCCCCGTGGAGCAGGGTTTGAACCTGCAGGGCCTCGGCGAACTCGAGGCCCTACAGGGCAACGTCCCGGGCGCCCTGGCGTTGATGGAGCGAGCGGCCGAATACCTCGCGTCGGCGGACGCAATATTGTATCTGCGGCCGTTGCAAATTCGGCTAGGAGGACTCCGAGCCCTGCCCGTCTCCGGGGAAGTCACAGACCGACCAGGAAACCTGACGAACCGCGAGATCGATATTGTTCGACTGGTCGCCACGGGCGCATCGAACCGGGCAATTGCGGATGCGCTCTACATTAGCCAGCCGACGGTCGCCAGGCATATTGCAAACGTATTGGCGAAGCTCGATATGGCGAACCGGACGGAGATTGCCGCCTGGGCGGTCCAACACGGGATTGGCAGTCATTCAAAGTAGTCAATTTCGGCAACTCGACCACGCTCGAAATGCATTGTTGTAACCAATTTCAGATTCCAGGGACTGATGGTTCGCCTGGACGATGATAGTGACCGTGGCAGTCGCGATAGTTCCGAGCAGTTCTCGGAACGAGGCGTGCCATGGCCGTGCAATTGCCGAACCTACAAATCCCGGCGGACGTGCTGCGCCGGATAGTCAGTTCTGCGGCTTCAGTAATGGGAATCGTAGGAGTCGTCGGCACCACCTTCGCCGTCACAAGCTGGACAGAACAGAGTCCGTTGGAATCCGGTGCGACTCGGCCCTTTGCGTTTCCGCCACACACTGCGTCTCCACCGAGCGAGCAGTGGACGACGCCTTTCATGAATGAACGACGTTCGGAAATCGAACTGACTATCTACGTCGTGAGCGGGACTGCGGAGGCGCAAGTACTCGAAAGGGAGCTTGCGCAGGCAAGCAACATCCGGGCCGTCGCGGCGGAACCGCCCTTTGACTACTCAGTCGTGGTCCTCGCTCGGCATGCAAACCTTCAGGCGTTCGACGATGGTAACCGGCTGGCGCTCCAGGTCCGATTCGAGAGCGGACTACCACCCATTCGTGTCGTGGACCTTCGCTGAGGTTGACGCCGACGACGCGGACACGAACTACACATATCTATGTAGACGAGGGCGGCAGCGAGCCGGCCGCAGAATCGTTCGTTGTGCGGATGAAGAGCGTGCTCCGCGGCCCCATCCTCCACGTCTGCCTTCGGCGTGCCATCGCCAAGTTACGGGCAGACTGGAGATTCGGATGACACTGTTGAAGCGGATTGCGGTTGCAGGCATTGCGGGACTCACCGGCGTAGTCCTACTCATGACAAGCCCGGCATCAGCAGCGGGGCCGAAGATGATTCAGCTCGCTGGCGTCGGTGCTTTCGACTCGGAGGGAGTTTGTACCGAGCTGCCAAGTCTCTTCACGATGACTATGACCGGTGACCTCGTTGGCTGCTGGTACACCGACACCATCGACTACGTGAGTGAGACGCCGAGTGGCGTTTACCAGGAGCGAGGCACCGAGACGTTCGTGGGTTGCACTGCAGACGGGTCGATGTGTGGCACGTTCAGCACCACCTACAAGTTCACGGCGAAGTTCGCAGAGGATGGATCTCAACTGCATGGCCGATGCCAGCATCCCATCGTGAGCGGAACGGGAGACTTCGCGGGAATTGCGGGGCGCCTGGATTTCAAGGACGACGTCGAGGCAGGCGTGGCACTGTATCGGGGACATCTGAAGGTGCGTTGAACGTAACTTCGCGGAACGCGCCGGGGACCAAGACGGAAGACACGCCGGGCCCGGCGCTCCCATCTCCGGCGTGGCGTTGTCTCAGAGCATGACACATGCCAAGCCCCTTCACAGCCTTGGCCAAGTCCGGTCCGACTATCACCGGGTCATGTTCCGACGAACGGTTGGCGTCTCGCGCATTGAGAGGCAATGCGCCCGACTTCCGCTCAAAGCTTGATTCACCGGTTGTCCAGATCTCATCGTTGTTGTCGAAGAGCGGGTCCTCGTCGGCGTTGATGTGCCATGGGGTCACACCAGTCACCTGACCAGCCGGCGCACCTGCCGCGGCCACTGCGGACTCGATGCGCTCCTGGGTGAGAGTAGTCTCTATTGCATGGAGTCGCGACTTAGTCTCACTACCTCAATGCCGGTTCCGGTGGGTGCTACTCGGGATCGCCGTCACCGAGTACGACGACGTTGGCTGGGAGGCGTACGGACCTAGTGCGTGCCTTCTCGCTGCAGGACCGTCGGCATCCCTTGCATTCCCCGGAGCGTGTTGATTTCGCCACGATGGCCGTTGAAATGCCCAAGCATGTGGAGCTGAATCCCCTCGCCAACCGTCTCCGTCCCGCCATCACGGGTCGGGATTTCCCTATCAAGTTCGGCTTCAGTCGCCGTATCGAGGTACTGCGCGGTCGCCGCCCACACGGCCTCCTGGTATTCGGCAAACGCCGCCATATCCTTAATCCGAATCGCCCGGGCATCGTCGTCCGACATGTTGGTCCCAAAACCATCTTCCGGGAGCCCGGTGCGGGCCGCCCACTCAGCGTTCCAGATCGAGCCTTTGCCCTGCGAGCGCACGTTTATGATGAGGTCTTCGACCCGGGCCGTGTGCCAGATGCACCAGGCGATGGAGTGGCTCCCATTCTCGGGGACGAAGTGCAACTGCTCATCGGTGCCATTTCGGGCATCGGCGAGCGCGCGGTGCGCAAACGCTAGGCCATTTCGGATGTAGTCGATGGTACTGGTCATTGCGGGCTCCCGGAGGTGTTGAGCGCATAGTACCGATGCCACGCCGGTTCACAAGCCCGACCGCCAGCAGTAGCGCGCTATCCCACGGGTTGAAATGTAGCGGCGAACGCCTCCACGGGATGCGTGCGAAAGCCACCTGGTGGCTGAACGACACGCAATTCCCGTTTCGAAGCGGACACTCCCAATCGGATGATTGCCCCTATCATCGCCAAGTGAACCTGACGCGAACACAACGGCCGGGGTTGGGAGCTGTCACGTTAGCTGCCGGCGTAACCGTCTCCGGCTCACTCCCTGTCTTCCTCACCGGCGGGCTCGCCGTCCAGGTCCGGGACGACCTCGGCTTTTCGGCGGCGCTGTTCGGCTTCGTGATCGCGATTTACTTTGGCGTGTCTGCCACCACATCCGCCTACATGGGGTATTCGGCGCAGCGGTTCGGGCTGAATCGTAGCGTGCGCATCGCCTCAACCGGGTCGGCGCTCGCAATGCTCCTGGCCGCTGTAGCGCCCAACTATGCGGTCCTGGCGGCGGCAATGGCAGTCGCGGGGCTGGCCAACGCCTTGCCCAACCAGCTGCAAACGGCATCCTCATACGTGATGTCCCAGAGGGTTGGCGCGGGCTTTCCTTCGGCATAAAGCAGTCGGCGATACCCGTCGCGACGCTGCTCGGAGGATTGGCTGTCCCACTGGTCGCACTCACTGTTGGCTGGCGCTGGGCCTACGTCCTGGCGGCGATTGCTGCTCTCTGTGTTGCTGCCAGGGCCGGAGCGGAACGCGGTTTGCCGGGCGGTGTGCCCGGCCGTCAGAGTCCCGGAAGTGTGCGTGCACTTGAGTACGCGCCCCTGCTCGTGCTGGGTGCGAGTGCGGCCCTTGCGGCCTCCGCCGCGACCAACCTGGGATCCTTCGTGACCGCGTCAGCGGTGGACCTCGGTACGAGTGAGTCCGCAGCAGGCGCAATCCTGGCAATAGGCAGCGGACTCGGCATTGCGATGCGCCTGCTAACAGGCTGGGTCAGTGACCGGCGACTCGGCGATCCCCTAACTGCTGTCGTGTTGCTATTGGCTGGTGGTACCGGTGGCTACGCGCTCATGGCCGGCGGCTCGATCGCCCTCTTTGTCCCGGGCGTTGCGTTGGCCTTCGGATTAGGGTGGTCGTGGCCGGCCATGTTTCACTTCGCGGTATCACGGCGATACGGCGCAGCGGCGGCTGCCGCCACGGGCATCACGCAAAGCGGGGTCTACGTCGGCGGTGTCGTAGGCCCCATCACCTTCGGACTCATTGTGGAGAGTGCGTCGTACGAAGCGGCCTGGGCGGCGGCCGGAGTCTCAGCCGGGCTCGCCGTCGTGGGGATGTCCGTCGGGCGATGGATGCTTTCCCGCCGTCCAGAGATTGATCCGGTGGGCAGCTGACCGGCCCCCTACGGCATCAACGGGTTACGAAGTCGCCGGGCGGCAGGCCTCGAGAATGCTGCGAGCAGCTTCAAGTCCAGGCCGCACGCCAACGAGACGGACGATCGCCAGGTCCAGCCCCTCGCTCAATCGCTCGAGCGCGGCAGGGGCGCCTGCAGCTTTGCCGAAATAGCCCATCTCGTGAAGGAACTCGGGCGGAAACAGATCGATGAGTTCCTCTTCGTTCGCTCCCTCTTCCCGCCGCTTCTCGATCCTCGCTAACGCTGCATCGAAGCCCATGCGGCCGAAGTGGCCGCGATAGCCGGACGTTAGGGATGCGCCGGGCCGCGCGAGCGCGTAACCCATGAAGGCGCGCACGAAGGCACGTCTCGCAGCCTCCTCATCGTCGTCGATGCAGACGCGAATGTACTCGGTCACGCGAACCTGGCCCGGGTCGCGCCCGGCACGTTCGGCTCCCCGGGCGATTTGCTCGCGGCACCATCCGCGGAAGGCGGGGCCGTCCAATTCAGGCTGACTCCATCGGCAAGTTCACCTGCCGGGCCAAGCATCTGGGGACCAAGAGCCGCGAGATAGAGAGGAACTGGTAGGGCACGGCCGGTGACTTGCAATTCATGAAGGCGCACGGTCTCACCTTCAATGGTCACGGATTCGCCCGCGAGAAGTTGGCGGAGCGCCTTGGTGTGTTCCCGCATCATCCGCACCACGGGCCACTCGGGCAGTCCATGGGTGCGCCGATACTCCGCGCCATAGATGCCACCGGTGCCGAGGCCGAGAATGAACCGCCCGCCGGTGATTTCGCTGAGCGTGCCAGCCTGCTGCGCGAGCGATTGGACCGTCCAGAGCGGTACGGGAATCACAGCGATGCCAACGGGCAACCCGCCTTCGACAACATCGGCCGTGGCCCCGGACCACCGGGCACAAACGTGAAAGCCATCACGAGTGGCGGGACCGCTAGGAGTCCAGGCACTTGAGTAGCCGGCACTGGCCGCCTCGGAGACGAGCGTGGCCTGCTCGGCGAAAGTCAGCCCTAGGCTGGCATCGATTCCAATTCCACGGTCCAACATTGCCCTCCTGCGGACGCGGCTTGAATAACTGAAAGTGACGATACCACCAAGGCACGATGAATCGGTGACCGCCATCAAGGCATCGCCTCGCGTAGTCAGCAAGCGGAACCGCCCCTATGGGCTGACTGGGCCCGCCGCACCCACCGTCTTGATCCGCAAACGCTGATGAGCTCGAGGAACCCCTTTCGTTGGTGCCCAGCGGCGTGGCGGCCAGGAACTTGTCGACGTATGGACTCCCGGGCTTGACACGGCGGCGTAATCTGGCCGCACCCGTCGCCAACCGAGCCGCCACCTACGCACACCGGAGGGAGAAGCGATGCACGGGAACCGTCCATTCGTCGGCCGCGAGGCCGAGCTGCAAGTTCTGCG
>CAZDZP010000115.1:0-8249 GCA_964509855.1 uncultured Anaerolineaceae bacterium
GGCCTGCTCTTCGCCCATGACGGGCGTGACCGGGGAATTCGGCGCCGAGGTAGGCAGTTACGGCAGCTTCGACGGCATGGTCCGTTTCGGTGACGACGTCGCCGCGCCCTTTGGCCGTGACCACCTGGTTGCCACCGAAGCCCTGAAGGAGCAGCGGCCGAGCAATTTCGGCGGTCTGGCGGATCACCGCTTTGGCACCGGTGCCGTTGGCGGCGGTGGGGAGCGCTGGAAAGTCCTGCACGGGATGGCTACATGCGCTCGGGCGCGGCGACGCCCATGAGCCCGAGCACGCGGGCGAGCGCGATCTTCGCTGCCTTGACCAGCTGTAGCCGCGCTTTGGTCAGTTCCACGTCTTCGGTGATGACCTTGAGGGAGGAGTCGTTGGTCTGCCGGAAGGCGTCGTTGAAGGCGTGGAAGGCGGTCGCGAGCGACATTGCATAATGCGGCAACTGCTGGACTTCGAAGGCGGTCGCACACGATTCGACGACGTCGATGAGCTGCATCATTTCGCGAACGAGGGCGAGTTCGTGCGGCTGCGTGAGGAGCGAGACGTCGCCGCTCGAGGCGTCGAGCCCTTGCTCTTCGGCACGAAGGAGCATCTGCGCCAGCCGTGCGTGGGCGTACTGGACGTAAAAGACCGGGTTCTCGCTCGATTGCTTCACGGCGAGATCGATGTCGAATTCCATCTGCGCGCCGGGTGAGCGCATGAGGAAGAAGAACCGAGTAGCGTCCGCCCCAACTTCCTCAACGAGTTCGTCGATGGTGATGATTTCGCCGCCGCGCTTGCTCAAGCGGACGGTTTCGCCCCCGCGCTTCAGGGTGACGAGCTGGTAGAGCAGGATGTGGAGTGCGTCGGGGTCGGCGCCGATAGCCTTCGTGGCCGTCTTGAGCCGGGAAACGTGGCCGTGGTGGTCTGCTCCCCAGACATCGATGACGAGGTCGAAGCCCCGCCGGATGAACTTGTCGTAGTGGTAGGCAATGTCGCTGGCGTAGTAGGTGGGCTTACCGTTGCTGCGGACAAGCACGTTGTCCTTATCTTCGCCAAGTTCGCTGGAGGTGAACCAGATTGCGCCTTCGCGTTCGGCGAGCTGGCCGTTTTCGCGGAGCACGCCGAGGGTGGTTTCGTAGGTGCCTTCGGGGCCGAGGAGCGAGCGTTCGCTGAACCAGTTGTCGTACTGCACACCGAGACCGGCGAGGCTCTGGCGAATGCCCTTCACCATGAGCTGGATGCCGACCTCCTGGATATCCGGAGGGGCGGTTGAACCTTCGGGGCCGAGCAGCCGGTCGCCGAGGGACTCTTTCACTGCTTCGGCGAGTTCGACCATGTACTCGCCGGGATAGCCGTCCTTGGGGATATCAACGTTGCGCCCGAACTGCTGCTGGTAGCGCGCGTACAGCGTGTCGGCGAAGGTATCGGTCTGGGTGCCCGCATCGTTGACGTAGTACTCACGTTCGACCGCGTAGCCGGCGGCGGCAAGCACCGAGGCGAGCGTGTCGCCAATCGCGGCGCCGCGCCCGTTCCCCACGTGCACGGGCCCGGTGGGGTTTGCCGAAACGAATTCAACCTGCGCCTTCTTGCCGGCGCCGATGGAGAGATCTGCAAAGGCAGGACCGGCGCTGATGATGGCGCTCACCTGCTGCTGAACGAAGGCGTCGCTGAGGCGGAGGTTGATGAAGCCCGGGGGCGCCACCTGCGGCGGATCGATGTTGGGATCGTTCGCAAGGTGGGCGGCAATGGCGTTGGCGATTTCAAGTGGGGGCTTCATGGCACTGCGCGCCATGCGCAGAGGCAGCGTGCAGGCGAAGTCGCCGTTCGCGGCGTCCTTGGGACGTTCGAGCGCCCACGGGGGCACGGGCACATCGGGCAGCTGCCCGGAGCTAATGGCAGTCGACACAGCCTGGTTCACAAGCTGTTCGAGATAGGCACGGATATCGCGGGCGTCGGGCATAGACCTCTAAACCTGGTAACCGGCGACTGGTGGCCGTGGGGCCGCCGCGCCGGTTTACGGGAAATGGTGACGGAGAGTGTATCGAAGAATTCGCACCCGGGCTGTCTTTCGACCAGGTATCAGTGTTCGGCCCGCAAGGAGTTGAAGGGAAACTCCTTGCGCTGGGCAAGGCCAGCGACGGACTGCGCGGCGAGCTTTGCCTGTCGAATGACCTCGGGGGGGTAGTCGTACTTGCGCTGGTGGAGTTCGAATTCGTCCGAGTCCAGCAGTTCGATGCAGCCATCGGGGCGGACGGCGACGTCCAGGTCAAGGTCGACGTAGCGAATCTGCCCGCCTTCGAGCACGGGTGGGGTTGTGACATTGCAGTACCACAGCGCGGGACCGCAGCGCGGACGCGAGAGCTGGAAGACGTTGAACCAGCGGTCGCGCCAAAAGTAGACGCGGCTGTCGTATGGCGAGCGGAACTCTCCACGGCTGGTGAAGATGGGTGTGCGGGCCCGATAGCCGGCGACGATGAGGTTGCCGTCGTCGGAAATAACCGTGAACGGTTGAATCCAATGGGCGGCGCCGTCGAACTTGGTGGCTCGGAGAAGTATGCGGGCCCCGGGGGCGGCAGCCGGTTCAGTCGACAGTTCCATCCACGAATCATACAAACGGATAGGCCCGTTAACAGAAGTTTTACGGTAACTTCCACGTCAAGTGAGAATGAGACTGATGTGAATATGCGATGCGCTAGTTGTTCGCGAACACTATGCCGAACACGATTCCAAGCACGAGCGCGATGATTCCCATGGCTGCGGCGACGCCGATTTGGAAGCTGGAGAAGCGTTCGTCGATTTCGTGATGCATTGGCGCGACATTTGGGTCTTCGGGTGCATGTGAATCGGCCATCGGGTTCCTCCGGCGGGGTTCTAAGCGCCATTTTGGCGTGAAACGGGTTTGCGCGCACGCTGGACGGAGCCAGCCGAATACGGATGCCCGTAGAATCCGGGCCTATGGAAGCTAACGAACGACTGGGAATCAAGCTCTTCGACCTGACCGGGAAGGTGGCCATGGTGACCGGCGCCGGGCGCGGCCTCGGGCGATCCATGGCGATTGCTCTGGCGGCGGCAGGGGCCGACCTTGCCGTGACGTCGCGTACTTCGAGCGAACTTGAAACGCTCAAGGCAGAGGTGGAGGAGATGAGGCGGCGATGCGCGGTCATCGTGGCGGACGCGACGGACGAAGACTCCGTGGAGAATGCGGTGGAAACCGCAGTGCGCGAACTCGGGCGCATCGACATCCTGGTGAACAACGCGGGGATCAACATCCGCAAGCCGGTGCTGGAACTGCCCGTGGAAGACTACGACCGGGTCATCGCGACGAACCTGCGCGGGTACTTTCTTTACGCGCGCGCCGCTGGGAAGCGGATGGTGGCGCAGGGCAGCGGCAAGGTGATTAATATCTCGAGCATCATGGGGACTGTAGCGCTGCCCGGGCAGGCAGCCTACGCAAGCTCGAAGGGCGGCGTGGAGCAACTGACGCGAGTGATGGCGCTTGAGTGGGCGAAGGACGGTGTGCAGGTCAACGCGATCGGGCCGACCTACTTCGAAACGGAACTCACGCGGCCGCTGTTCGAGGACGAGGAACGCCACGATTTCATCACGGAACGCACGCCCATGGGGCGGTGGGGGCAACCCCACGAGCTTGCGGGTGCAGTGATATTCCTCGCCAGCGGCGCGAGCGACTTCGTGACGGGCCAGAGCCTGTTCGTGGATGGCGGTTGGACGGCCTGGTAGCCACAAACGTCCCGCGGACCTAGATGAAGCGGGTGTAGCCGCCCATGGTGACGTCGAAGCGGGCGCGGATGAGTTTCGCTTCCTTGCGCTTGAGATCGTCCACAAGGTCCTCGCTCTGCGTAGTGCGAGCGGCCTGCTGGTTCTCGGTGACTTCAGCGCGGAAGAGCGCGCGAGCGGAGGGCTCTCCGATGCCGTTGGGGTACCGGGCGGAATTGGTGGATGCGTCCATGGTTCTGCCTCGCTTGTGATTGTGCTTACTTTCACAATGTACGACAGCAGAACGCTGTTCGTTAGGGCAGCCGGGAGCTTTGTGTGTGGCCTGGGTCACTCAGCGGGGGATTCCGAGGGCGCCTGGTTCGGCGACCAGAAGGAAACGAGGTAGCCATCGGGCGCGAGCACCTGGCACTCGATGTAGTCGCCGTCGGCAAAGGGTGAGTACACAGCCGTGCCGCCAATGCGGATGGCGGTGGTGTAGGCCGCGTCCACATCGCCCACCTGAATGCGAAGCTCCGCGCCGATGCCCCGTGCGGCGCCCTCTTTCTTGAGGGCGTCGTACCAGGGGTGGCCACGATAGGCTTCGTCGCCATGCAACTCCAGCGCCTGTGCGTCGAGTGTTAGGAGCGCGAAGCCGGGGTGCATTTCATCGACGCGAAAACCGGCGGTCTTGGCCAGGAAGTCCGCGAGGCGGGCCACGTCCGTAGTCCAAAGCACGAGTCGAAGGGCGAGCGCAGGTTGCATGGACACCCTTTCTTCCAGCCGGTCACCGGGTCGATAACTTTCGGTCAAGTATCAAGTTACATCAATGACATAACACAGTTTCAGGCAGGCCGGAACTTTGGAAGTGAGACGTCGTCGTGGTCCTCCCACGTCACGGTGACCGGCATATCGACGGTCACCGGCGTATCGCCAGCTTCGACGATATTGGTGTGGATGCGGGGGCCCTCGGCGAGTTCGACGACGGCGACGGTGTAGGGAATCTCCTTCGCGAAGCCCTGGTGGTAGAGCTGATGCATGACGCCGAAGGTGCGGACGGTGCCTTTGCCGCTCGCTTCCTTCCACTCGAATTCGGTGGAGAGGCAGCGGTCGCAATGGGCGCGTGAGGGCAGTCGATGGGCGCCACAATCCATGCAGCGCATGAGCATGAGCTTGTGCTTCATGCCGGCTTCCCAGAAGGGCAGAGACGCGTCGTCGGGTTCGGGGATTGGCTTGGATACGGTTGGTGCTTCGGCCATGGCTAACTCCGGTTGGGGCTGAGGATGAGTGCGGCGTGGTAGGAAAGCGTGCCACCGTTGCCGGTGGAGAGGATGACGCTGTTGTCGGGCACCTGGCGGTCGCCACCCTGTCCACGGCCCTGGATGATCGCTTCGCTGAGTGGAGTCATGCCCCACATGTAGTAGCCGGAGAGTTCGCCACCGCCGGTGTTGGTCGGCAGCGAGCCGCCGGGGCCGAGCTTGCCGTCTTCGACGAAGGGCCCGCCTTCGCCCTTCTTGCAGAAGCCGTAGTCCTCAAGGGTCACGAGGACGGTGTAGGTGTAGCAGTCATAGAGCTGGCAGCAGGTGACGTCGGAGGGGCCGACGCCGGCCATGGTGTAGGCGGTCTTCGCGGCGAGCTGAGCGCCGGTTTCGGTTTCCCAGTCGCTGCCGGCGTGTGCGAGGTCGCCGGGGTGGCCCTGGCCCATGCCGAGCACGTAGACGGGCGGTTGTGCCATGTCCTTCGCTTCATCGGCGCCGCTGACGATGACGGCGACGGCGCCGTTCGAGACGAGGCAGCAGTCGAGCAGGTGGAGCGGTTCGATGATCCAGCGTGAGTTGTGGTAGTCCTCGAGCGTGATGGGGTCGCGCATCTGGGCGATGGGGCTGCGAGTAGCCCACTCGCGCTGGGCGACGGCGATGGCGCCAAGCTGGTCCTGCGTGGTGCCGTACAGGGCCATGTGTCGGCTGGCGGCGAGAGCGTAGTAGGTGTTCGGGCCAAAGAAGCCAGCTGCGGCGGGGAGTCCCGCCATGCCCTTCGGGCGTTCGGCGAGACGGGCGGCACCGCCGTAGGCAGCTCCCGAGCGCGAGCCGTCCTTCAGCGGGTTGTCGGCGAAGACGCAGACGACGTGCTTCGCCATCCCGGCGGCGATGGCCATCGTGGCGTACTGCACCATTTGCGCGGCGGTTGAGCCGGCGGCGTTCATGTGGTTCAGCAAGCGCAAGTTCGTGAGGCCAAGGTAGTTCTGCAGCCCGAGACCAATGCCGCCGCCAGTGAAGCCGGTGATGCCGGGATTGATGAGCAATCCGTCGATGTCGTCCTTTTGCAGGCCGGCGTCCGCGATGGCGGTGCGGACGGCGTCGGCGGCCAGTTCGTTGGCGGACTTGCCGTAAATGCGCCCCATGGGCGTCATGCCCAGGCCGGTGATAGCGGAAGCGCCGCGTAGTTGGTGAGCCATAACCCCTCCTCCTTCGGTGGTGTCAGTCGTGGCCCGATTCTAGGCGGGCGCCGGGAAGTGTGACAGCCGGGAAGTGTTTGGGGGCTAGAAGCGGTAGTGCGCGAAGTCCTTCGCGACCTCGGTCATGGAGATGTCCGTGGTGTCGACACCCGCGCCGAGGTGTGTGAGCAGCAGCGTGGCTTCGGGCTTCATTACCGAACGGAGGATGGGGATGTCCTTCACGAGGTTCATGTGGACGGGGATGTTCTCACTGCGGGACGCGCATTCGGCGACGAGGACTTCCGCGCGGCGGGCCATGTCGAGCGCGCCATCGCAGAGAGCGGTGTCGCCGGTGTAGGCGAAGGTGCGGCCGTTGAGGCGGCAGTGGTAGCCAAGGCTCATGCTCAGCCGAGCGTCGTGTTTCACTTCGACCGGTTCAACTTCGAGTTCGCAAACGCGAAGTGGAGTGCCGGGGCTGGCGGTTTGGAAAACGAGCGGGAAGTCGATTTCGAAGAGACCGGGGTAGACGGCGTTGCCGATGGTGCGCGTGAGTTCTTCCGTACCAGGTGGGCCGATAATGACCACGGGCCGGGTCCGCTTGCGGAATTTCCAGTGGAGTATGAGCGACGGCAGGCCAAGGAAGTGGTCGCCGTGGTGGTGGCTGAGGATGACGGCTTCGAGGTCGTTCGGTTCGATGCCCATTTTGTTGAGCGCCATGAGCGCCGTGGGAGGAGCTTCGAAGAGGTAGCGACCGCCGACAACGAAGCCGTTCCAGCAGAGTCCGCCTTCTGCGAAGGCGTTTCCGGTGCCCACAAACGAGAGGTGGAGATCACCCATCCGAATAATCTACGCGATTCTTCACGGGGGGTGCCATTGGGGTTCGAGCGCCGTATAGCCTGCTTGCGTGGCCGCCTTCACAATACGGGGATGAGTTATCGGGTTGGCATCATCAACGTTACGGGCTTCGCTGGAATAGAAGCCGCACGCCTCCTCTGGAATCACCCCGGCGCACATCTCGCCGTCGCGACCGGGCGTTCGCTGGCCGGGAAGCGTCTCGGCGACGCGTTCCCCAGCCTTGGCGTGTACGCAGACTTCGTTATCAGCGAAACCATCGACGAGGACGTTGATGTGGTGATGTCTGCCCTGCCGACGGCGGAGAGCGCCGAGGCGTGCGCGCCGTTCATCCGAAAGGGCATCCCGGTCATCGACATCGCGGCGGACTTTCGGTTGAAGGAAGCCGACGCCTACAACGAGTGGTACGGCAAGCCGCACCCGGCGCCGGAACTGCTTGCGGACGCGGTGTACGGCCTGCCTGAACTGAACGGTGCGGCCATCGCGAAGTCGAAGCTGGTAGCGAACCCGGGGTGCTACCCGGCGACATCGATCCTTGCTCTCGCACCGGCGTTCGCCGAGGGGCTGGTCGAGGATTCGGTGTTCGTGGATGCGAAGTCTGGTGTCTCCGGGGCGGGACGCGGGACCGGCGGTGGCTTCAGCTATGCCGATGTCAACGAGGACGTTTCGGCCTACAAGATCGCGAACCACAACCACCAGCCGGAAATCGCGCAGGAGCTTGGTGCGCTGCGCGAGGGGCCGAGGCCGGCGGTGACATTCGTGCCGCACCTGGTGCCGATGACGCGCGGCATCCACGCGACCTGCTACGCGAAGCTGCGGAAGGATGTGAGCCAGGCCGAGGTGACGGCGATATACCGCGACTTCTATGGCGATGCACCGTTCACGAAGGTCACGGATGCGCCGCCGCACACCAAGCACACGCTTGGCAACAACATGTGCCTGGTGCACCCGGTCGTCGATGCTCGTAACGGTGTGCTGATTGCGGTTGGCGTGCTTGACAACCTGGTGAAGGGTGCGGCCGGGCAGGCCATCGAGAACATGAACCTGATGCTCGGGATGCCGCAAAATAGTGGGCTGGACCTCCCGGCGGTGTACCCGTAATGGCGTCCATTTTCGACCCGGAAGGCACGGCTTCAACACCACAGGGATTCACCGCGGGCGCGGTGTACGCGGGGATGAAGACCTACGGGGAAGAGAGCCTCGATGTCGCGCTGCTGCTTTCGGACCGGCCCTGCGCGGTGGCGGCGACCTACACGAAGAACG
>CAZDZP010000116.1:0-8217 GCA_964509855.1 uncultured Anaerolineaceae bacterium
GGAGCGCATCCGGCGCCTCGTCACCTGGAACCAGCATCGCTGGCCGGAGCGCCATCCCCGCGTGGGCGCCTCAATTCACTATCTCCAGTTGTCCAGCATCGACCCCGACCCCGCATGGATGCGTCTCCTCAGTCGCAAACATGCCGGTAAGGTGCCTGAACTGACCCATCACGAGATCGAAGAACTGTACGTTTCTTGCTGCGACCGCGGCTACGCGGCTCAAGTACAGCCGATGATCACCTCGTGGGACCTTACCCCCTACCTCGAGCGGATCGCTGTGCCCACGCTGGTCGTCCACCGTCGCGGTCTCGGAGCCGAGATTGGTGCTGACTACGCAGCTCACATCCCGGGCGCCCGGTTGCACCTTGTGGAAGGCTCTTCCTGGTTTATGCCTGGCGAGGAGGACCCACTCCCGGTCATCCTAGGCTTCCTGACCAGCGATGACGAACGTCTCCCCACTGTCACCCCAGCCACCGGGACAGAAGTCTGCGTTGACTGCCTTACCCCACGCGAACTCGATGTGCTTCGGCTCATCGCCGCCGGGAAGACGAGTTCGGAGATCGCGGAGTCGCTTGTTCTCAGTTCCCGCACCGTTGAGCGGCACATCCAGAACATCTACAACAAGCTCAGCGTCCACAACCGCGTTGAAGCGAGCAACTGGGCGCGGGAACACGCGATGCTGCAGTAGCAGCGCGCCTTTTACAGCTTTCTAGAACGGGGTTGGCAAGAGGTGCGCGGGCTTGCTCGCCGCGAAAGCAGGTTCGCATTCGACCGATTCCTCGCTTGCCGTGTTCGCTTCGCGCAATTGTGGGCCTCTTCCAGAATTCGCGTGGAGCTGGCCGTGCCTAAAGTGCTCGACTGCAAAGGACCGTATCGCGAACTCGTCTAGAACCAGCGCTAGCCACCGGGAGCGATATCCGGTCAGGACTCGCGCAGAATGGTTTGGTGGTGCATCGCTTCGATTCACAACGATTGTCGCTTAGACTGTCCCTCACATGTTTGAATCACTGACCGACAAGCTCCAGGGGGCGTTCAAGAAGTTCGGCAGTCGCGGGGTCGTCACCGAAGAGGACCTCGACCAGGCGCTGCGCGAAGTGCGCATGGCCATGCTCGAAGCGGACGTGAACTTCAAGGTAGTGCGCGAATTCACCACCCGCGTGAAGGAGAAGGCGCTCGGCGCGGAAGTGTTGCGCAGCCTGACGCCTGCGCAGCAGGTCATCGACATCGTTCGCAACGAGCTAGTTGAAATCCTAGGTGGCGAAGCTCCAAAGCTGGTGACATCGGCTCAGCCGCCGACCGTGATCATGGTGGTGGGCCTCCAGGGCTCAGGTAAAACGACGAGCATTGCGAAGCTGGCGAACTTGCTGAAGAAGCAGGGGCAGCGGCCGCTCCTCGTGGCTTGCGACGTGTACCGGCCGGCGGCAATTCAGCAGCTGGTGACGCTGGCGAAGCAACTCGACGTGCCCGTGCACGAAGAGGGCACGGACGTGAAGCCTCGCGAGATTTCGCAGAACGCGTTGGAAAAAGCGAAACGCATGAACGCCACCCACCTTCTGGTGGACACGGCCGGCCGCTTGCACGTCGACGAAGCGATGATGGCGGAGGTCGCCGACCTGCGGACGTTCCTGAACGCCCACGAGGTGCTGTTCGTTGCCGACGCCATGGCCGGGCAGGACGCGGTAAACGCAGCCAAGGACTTCCACGACCGTGTCGCCACGACCGGGCTGATCCTGACGAAAATGGACGGGGATGCCCGCGGTGGCGCCGCGCTGAGCATTCGGTCTGTGACAGGCGTGCCGGTGAAGTTCATCGGCATGGGCGAAAAAACGGACGCGCTCGAAAGCTTCTACCCAGACAGGCTGGCGAACCGCATCCTCGGCATGGGTGACATGCTGACGCTCATCGAAAAAGCCAAGGAATCGATGGGCGAAGAAGACACCGATAAGCTCGGCGAAAAGCTCAAGAAGGGCAACTTCGACCTCCAGGACTTCGTCGACCAGCTGAAGCGCGTCCGCAACATGGGTCCATTGGGGCAACTTGTGCAGATGCTCCCGGGCTTCAACAAGATCAAGATGCAGCTCGACGTCGACGACATGGACGACAGCTTCTTCAGCCAGGCGGAAGCGATTGTTATGTCGATGACCCCGTGGGAACGCCGGCACCCGGAGAAGATCGACGGAAAGCGACGCAAGCGCATCGCAAGGGGCAGTGGCACCAGTGCCCAGCAGGTAAACCAGCTACTGAAGCAGTTCTTCGAAGCGCGAAAGCTCGCGAAGACGCTGAGCACGGGGAAGTTCCCGGCACTCCCGGGCATGCGCTAGTAACGCGCGCATAGCGTCGGGCTGCTGTAGCATCAAACAGTTATAGGAACGTTGCCCGTAGCGGCAAATGTAGGAGACCGTATGCTGAAGATTCGATTGCGCCGCGTCGGCAAAAAGGGCAACCCGCACTACCGCGTGGTGGTCGCCGAAGAACAGTCCCGCCGGGATGGCGATTTCATTGACAACCTGGGTTCGTATGATCCCCATGCCGTGCCGCCGGCCGCTGTTCTAGACGCCGACCGCACCGCGGAGTGGATCAAGAAGGGCGCACAGCCTTCCGATGCCGCGGCGAAGATCCTCAAGCGTGCCGGCATCATTGATGAGAACGGGAAGATTGTGGCCACCGCTGCCGCCACTTCCACAACCGAAAGCGAGAGCTAAACCATGGCTTCCATGATGGCCGACGTCGTCGAATACCTCGCCAAGGCGCTTGTCGACAACCCGGACGATGTGCGTGTATCCGAACGCGACGAGGATGGCCGCATCATCACCCGGCTTGATGTGGCGGAGGATGACTGGGGCAAAGTGATCGGCAAGAACGGCCGTATCGCCACCGCCATGCGTTCGATGATGAAGGTTGCCGCCGTGCGCGAAGACGTGCGTGCTGGCCTGGAGATTGGCGACTGAGCGACGAAGCTCAACCCGCAGGGGCCAAACCGAGCGAGAAGCGGACGAAGAAGCCGCGGACGCGTCAGCCCCTTGTGCCGCAGGAACCCAGGGAAGGCTTTACGGCCATTTCTCGCGTTATTCGCCCGCACGGTTTGCGAGGAGAAGTGCGCGTGTTCTCGTTCAACCCGGCTGCGCCGAACCTAACTCCGGGCGCCAGGGTGCACATTGGCGGCGCAATCTACGAACTGGGCGAAGTCCGTGACGCACGGGATGCCTGGATCGTCCAACTCAAGGGCATGTACGAGCGGGACGCGATTGAGGCTTTGCGCGGCCAGCTAATGGAAGTTCCAGACGATACGATAGCGCCCGACGAGGATGCGCACTTCCTTCATGACCTTATCGGGCTGCGCGTGCTCCTACCGGACGGATCCGAGCTCGGAACTATCGTCGAAGTGCTTCAGCCCGGGGCGAACGATGTGTACGTCGTTAGAGGGCCACGTGGGGAGAATTTGATTCCTGCCATTGGCGAGGTTGTGGGCAAGATCGACCTCGTCGAGGGCACCGTGGATATAACACCTTTGCCGGGGTTGCTGAACGAAATCGAATAAGGGATTGATGCGGTCTATTAGCCTCCCGTAAACTACAGGAGGTTCGTGGCGGGGTGAGCCTCGGACTTTCCAAGATTTAGTCGATAGGGGGAATCTATCCACATGTCCAAAGCCGAAGCGCTCCAGGCGGTTAGCGATTGCGTTCATCATTGGGTTCTGGAACCGCCGCGGGGCGAATTGACGCCCGGACGATGTAAGAAGTGTGGACGTGAGCGAGAGTTCACGGGAGAGACGAGCTACCGAATCGGTCGCGGATCGGCTAGCCGCTCTAGCTAGAACCACCTCAAGTTTGACGCTCAATCGGGCCGCTCCCCACAATGGTGAGCGGCCCGATTTGCAAGCGGGGACATAGCTCAGCTGGGAGAGCGCTGCGTTCGCATCGCAGAGGTCGGGGGTTCGAATCCCCCTGTCTCCACCAACATCAAGCCCCAACAACAGCATTTGTTCGAGCGGAACGCGCGCCGGTGCTAGCATGACCCGCGCAACCGCAACCCTACCCGGCCCAGTTGGCCGGGTTCTTTGCGCCAGAATCAATCGCCCCGAAGGAACCCCGGGGCGGCGAGGACACACATGACCCAACCACTGACTTCCCGCGAAAAGCTACAGAACATGCAGGAGCTCAAGGCCAAGGCCGTCGAGGGCGGCGGTGCAAAGCGCATCGAGGCTCAACACAATCGCGGAAAGCTCACGGCACGGGAACGCATCGACCTGCTGCTCGACCCGGAGTCGTTCGACGAATTGGACCAGCTCATGCGGCCACGTGGCGAAACGGGCGCCGGCATGGTCACCGAAGCGGTCGTAACTGGCTGGGGCAAGGTCGAGGGCCGGCCCGTCTTCGTGTTTTCCTATGACTTCACGCTCGTCGGTGGCTCGCTAAGCGAAGCCGTCGCCGAGAAAATCCTCAAGGTGATGGACCTTTCCATCACGACGGGCGCACCGATTGTCGGCATCATCGACTCGGGCGGTGCCCGCATCCAGGACGGCCCGGAAAGCCTCCGGGGCTTCGGTGAAATCTTCGCGATGAACACACTGGCGAGCGGCGTTGTGCCGCAGCTGAGCGTGATCATGGGGCCTTCGGCCGGTGGTGGCGCCTATAGCCCGGCCCTGACGGACTTCATTTTCATGACCGAAGGCAGTGGGCAGATGTACATCACCGGGCCGGACGTTATCCGCGCCGTGACCGGCGAAGAAGTGACCCACGATGAACTCGGTGGGGCGCACGCCCACGCCTCTCGGTCCGGCGTTGCGCACTTTGCTGTGGAAGGCGAAGAAGCGACGCTCGCGGAAGTTAGGCGGCTGCTTTCGTTCCTCCCTTCAAACAACGCGGAAGACGCACCGCTGTTGGCGACCAGCGACGACATCGCCCGCATGGACGAGGACCTGCTGGACATCGTCCCGGCGGAACCGAACCGCCCCTACGACGTGCGTGAGGTAGTGACCCGACTCGTCGACGACGGCGACTTCATGGAAGTTCACGAATTGTTCGCCCCCAACATGGTTGTTGGCTACGGACGCATGGGTGGCCGCTCTGTCGGTTTCGTGTGCAATCAGCCGATGCAGCTTGCCGGTTCGCTGGACATCAACGCGAGCCGCAAGGCTGCCCGTTTCGTGCGATTCTGCGACGCCTTCAACATTCCCCTTGTAACGCTGGTCGACACCCCCGGCTTTCTCCCGGGGACCGGCCAGGAGTACGGCGGCATCATCACGCATGGCGCCAAGCTGCTGTACGCCTACAGCGAAGCAACCGTTCCGAAAATCTCGGTCATCCTTCGCAAGAGCTACGGCGGGGCCTACCTCGTGATGGGTAGCAAGCACCTTCGCGGCGACATGAACTACGCCTGGCCCACGGCCGAAGTCGCGGTTGCCGGGCCGGATGCCGCCGCCAACGTGGTGTACCGCGAAGAAATCGCGAACTCCCCGGACCCGGATGCGCGCCGCAAAGAACTCATCGAGGAGTACCGCGCCAAGTTCGCCAACCCCTATATCCCGGCGGGGCGCGGCTTCCTGGACGACGTCATCGACCCACGCGAGACGCGCAAGAAGATTGTTCGCGCGCTGGAAGTGCTCCAGAACAAGGCCGACCGGAACCCACCCAAGAAGCACGGGAACATCCCGCTCTAGAGTCACCAGCGGATTTCGCCAGAGCAGCCCCGAGGACGCCCCGTCCCGGGGCTGCTTGCGTTTCGCTTCGGAAATTCCGAGCTTCCGTGCTCGCCACGTCTTCGGAAATCGGCGACTGCGTCGATGATTCTGGGGAGAACCCCTGATCAGCCTCGCCAGGCGATGCTTTGAGATGGGGCGGCAACAGCGAGGTCAAAAGAAGCATGGTAGTGAGTAGCAATCCGAACACCCCTCATCGAGGCGCACTTGAAGCATTGCCGCCGCTTCCAGCGGTTGCCCTACGCGTCATGCAGGTCGCGCAGGACCCACGCTCGTCAGCCTCGGACCTCGCCCTCGTGATTTCCTCCGACCCGGGGCTGAGCGCCCGCATTCTCCGGGTAGTGAATTCCGCGGCCTATCGACGGTCGCGCGAAGTGACCTCGGTACAGGAAGCGCTCGTTGTCCTGGGCTTCATCCAGGCGCGGAACATCGCAATTTCGAGCGCCATCACAAGCGCCTACGCCCCGGATACGCAGAACTCGCTGTTCCACATCGAGCCCTTCTGGCGGCACAGCATCGCGGTGGCTTTCAAGTGCAGCGAAATAGCCGGGCTCAGCCGCAAACTCGACGTACCCAGTTCGTTCACGGCCGGCATCCTGCACAACATGGGGCGGCTCGCGATGTTCCACGCCAACCCGGCGGGAATCGACCAGGCGGTGTCACTGGCTCTGTCTAACGGCATGAGCATTGAGGATGCGGAAGAGCAGGTACTTGGCTACAGCCACGCAGCAGTTGGCGGAGAGCTGGCGCGGAAGTGGAATCTCCCCGCCGAGATCGCGGAGGCCATCGCGCAGCACCACGTCGCAGAGCCGGGAACCACGACCCTTTCCGGGGCTGTCGCCCAGGCGGATCGGTACTGCATCGAGCACGGCGTGTTGCCGGGGTACGCGCTTCCCGAAACGGACGAGGAGCCCGTTGCTCAGCCACAGGACTTCGTGCGGTTGATGAAGCAGGTGGACACGCTGATGGAGATGATCACCGGGGACACGAGCAAGATGAGCATGAAGGCGGCATAGAAGCCCCAGCCAGCCACGTTCGACCTAATGGGGGTGCGTGGTAGCATCGGGTTGCGCTTCATCGCGCCCTCACTCTTCTCCCCTGGACGGCCCCCATGCCAAAAGTTGGAATCATGGAAACGGCCATCCGTGATGGTCACCAGTCACTGCTTGCCACGCGGATGCGCACCGAGGACATGATCCCGGTGCTGGAACTGATGGACTCGGTCGGTTACCACAGCATTGAATGCTGGGGCGGCGCGACGTTCGACACCTGCCTTCGCTTTCTGAAAGAAGACCCCTGGGAGCGGCTCCGGGAGATCAAGAAGCGCCTGAAGAACACGCCGACTCAAATGCTCCTCCGCGGCCAGAACGCCGTGGGCTATCGGCACTATGCGGACGACGTTGTTCGGATGTTCTGCGAAAAGTCCGTCGAGAACGGCATGGATATCTTCCGCATCTTCGACGCGCTCAACGACGTGCGGAATCTCGAAACTGCGTTTGACGCGGTGAAAAAGGCCGGCGGACACGTGCAGGGCACGATTTGCTACACCGTCAGCCCGGTCCACACCGTCGAAGGCTTCGCGAAGATGGCGACCACGATGGTGGAGATGGGCGCGGATTCGCTGTGCATCAAGGACATGGCTGGCTTACTCAGCCCGATGATGGCGAAGGCGATGGTCAGCCGCATCAAGAAAGACCACCCGGACATGCTGGTGCAGATGCACTGCCACGACACCTCCGGCTATTCGGAGATGGCGTACCTGATGGGCGTACAGTCGGGTGCTGACGTGATCGACTGTGCCATCAGCCCTCTTGCTGGCGGCACTTCGCAGCCGGCAACCGAAACTCTCGTGGCAGCGCTCGCCGAAGACCCGGAGCTCGCAACGGGACTGGAAATGGCGAAGCTCGAAGAGCTGGCCACATACTTCAAGGCGGTGCGACGCAAGTACTGGAAGTTCGAAAGCAACCTGCTCGGTGTGGACGCTGGCGTGCTCAGTCACCAGGTACCGGGCGGCATGATATCGAACCTCGTCGGGCAGCTTCGCGAGCAGGGCGCCGAAGACCGGCTTGCCGAAGTGCTGGCCGAAAACGCCCGCGTGCGGGCCGACCTGGGCTATCCACCGCTCGTAACGCCCAGCTCCCAGATCGTTGGGACGCAGGCAGTGCTCAACGTCCTTACCGGCAAGCGCTACGCCTCGGTGACGAAGGAAACGCGCAACGTTGCGAAGGGGATGTACGGCGCGACCACGGTCCCCATCGCCGACGACATTCTCCAGACCATCCTTGGCGACGAAAAGCCGATCACCAGTCGCCCGGCCGACGAACTCGAGCCCGAGATGGAACAGGCGACGGCGGACGCGGGCGAACTCGCCCACAGCGTTGAAGACGTACTGAGCTACGTGATGTTCCCGCAGCCAGCCAAGGAGTTTCTACAGTGGCGTGCTGAAGGCGGCGGCCCCGAACGCGAACTCGTTGCCGCACTGGTGGGGGCGATAGCTGTCAAAGAACCACGGGCTTCAG
>CAZDZP010000117.1:0-8183 GCA_964509855.1 uncultured Anaerolineaceae bacterium
CGGGCGCTTCCCGGCGCGGGCTTCCGCGTAAAGCCCCTTCACATCGCGAGCCTCGCACTCCTCCACGCTGGCAGCGGTGTGCACCTCGATGAAAGGCACACCATCGGCTTCCGCCATCGCCCGCACCTGGTCGCGAACAGCGCGGTACGGCGAAATCGCAGCAGTTATGGCAACCACGCCGTTACGCGCCAGCAGGTTCGCCACGAAGCCGATCCGCAGCACGTTCGTGTCCCGGTCTTCCTTGCTGAAGCCGAGCCCCTTGGACAGGTGCGTGCGAACCACGTCGCCATCGAGAACTTCTACCCGCATCCCGCGCGCCACCAACTCCGGTGCCAATACCTCAGCAGTTGTTGACTTTCCCGACCCAGAAAGTCCGGTAAACCAGATTATCGCGCCACGTTCAAATGCCATGCTTCGCCGCTCCCAGGTAGTCGTTCAGGTGGTGGTATTAGAGACGGAGCCTACGTGTGCAGGCCGCACTCGTCTTTGTCGAAACCCTGCCAGCGCCCGGCCCGGCCCTGCACACCAGGAATGGTGCAGTTGTAGCACCCGATACTCACGTAGCCCTGGTCCAACAGCTTGTTGTACGGCACATCGTGCTTCGACAGGTATGCCCAAGTCTGCTTCTCATCCCATGTGGCCAGCGGGTTCAGCTTCACCAGCTCGAACTTGTTGTTCCACGAGACAATCGGAGTGTCAGCTCGCCCTTCCGATTGGTCTCGCCGCAACCCGCTGATCCACGCTGTCTTGCCAGCGAGCGCCCGCCTGTTCGGTTCAACCTTGCGCAGTTCGCAACACGCATCCGGGTCCCGCATCCAAAGCGCGGACCCGTGCTCCGCGGACTGTTCTTCGTGCGTCAGCTTCGACTTGAACACCTGCACATTGGTAAGGCCAAGCTTCTCGACCGACTCCCGCATGTTCTGGTGCGTTTCTTCGAACAGGTAGTCTGTATCCAGCACGAACACGAACACGCCGGGGTTCACCTGCGCCGCCATATGCAGAATCGCCATCCCGCTCGCGCCGCCGAAACTCGCCCCAATCGCAAGTCCATCGCCGAACTGGTCGAAGGCCCAGCGGATGATGTCCTCCGGGGTCTCGCTCTCGAATCGTTGGTTCAATCCGGCGATGTCGGTATCGGCAAGCAAAGATGTCGGCATGGTGATAACCTGTCGGTTGTTGACTAAGTCAGTCGACTTTATCGCCCACTACGTTTGATGGCAACCGAAGCCGTTGCTAGAGTTCAAACATTGCCGTCTGCGTAATCGCCGGGGCGGCGTTGGAGGATGAGATGACCCAAGCCGAAACCGTTGTGTTCACGAACGACCCCGCCAAGGTGCTACCGGTCCTCCAACACGAACTCGAAGACTTCGAAACTGAAGCCACAAGATTTCTCCGCGGCGAATGGGAGGAAGCGCAGTTCATCGGCTTCCGGCTGAAGCAAGGCGTTTACGGCCAGCGTCAGCCAAATGTCCAGATGATCCGCGTCAAGCTTCCCTTCGGCGGCGTAACCCCCGACCAGATGGATGCCTTCGCCGAAGTCACCGAACGTTTCGCCCCGCTCCGCAAAGGCCACATCACCACGCGCCAGAACATCCAGATTCACCACATGCCGCTGGCGAAGATCCCCGAGGTCCTCCGCATCATTGGCAAGGCAGGCCTCTCCAGCCGCGAAGCCTGCGGCAACACCGTGCGCAACGTCACCGGCGATCCGTGGGCTGGCGTAAACCCCGAAGAGCCCTTCGACCCCACGCCCTATGCCGCCGCCTTCGCGCGCTATTGGCTCCGCAACCCGCTGACACAACTCCTGCCGCGCAAGTTCAAAGTCGCATTCACCGCCAGCGACCAGGACCGTGCCATCACTGGCCTCCACGACCTCGGCTTCATCCCACGCATCCAGGACGGCGTGAAGGGCTTCAAGGTTGTCGTTGGCGGCGGGCTCAGCATCATGCCCCGCAACGCACCGGTCCTCACCGAATTCGTGAGCGTCGACGAGTACCTCAAGGTCTCTGAAGCCGTTCTTCACATCTTCGAAAAGGCCGACGAGCTCCGGAAGAATCGTGCCAAGGCCCGCATTAAGGTCCTGGTCGACCGCGTTGGTATCGAAGAATTCCGCCGCATGGTGGACGAAGAACTGAAGAACGACTGGACGAAGAAGAACTTCTCCCCCGACCATCTGGTGCTGATCGACGACGAGGAAGCCACCGCGCCCGAACGCCGGCCGCACTACGACCAGCCGAACGGCGACATGGCCGAGTTCACCGCCTTCGTGACGACAAACGTCCAGGCGCAGCGCCAGCAGGGATTTAGCACCGTCGAAGTCCGCGTCACGCGCGGCGACCTCAGCCCTGAACAGTTCCGCGGACTCGGCAGCATCATGCGAGAGTACTGCGGCGGCCGCGCCCGCACCTCCATCCAGCAAAACTTCGTGCTTCGCTGGGTGCGCGACGAGAGCCTCTACGAAGTGTGGAAGCGCCTCAAGGAGCTTCGCCTAGCAAATCCCGGCGCCCAGACCATTACCGACGTGGTGAGCTGCCCCGGCACCGACAGTTGCAAGCTCGGCATTACCAGCTCCATGGGACTCAACCGCGCCATCGAAGAGCACGTCACCGCCATGAACGTGACCGACCCGCTCACGAAGAAGATCCACATCAAGATGAGCGGCTGCCCCAACAGCTGTGGCCAGCACCACATCGCCAACATCGGCTTCCATGGCGCCGTCATCAAGGTCGACGGCCATGAAATGCCCGCCTACCACGTCTTCATGGGTGGCAACTACGACGGTGGCACCATGCGGCTGGCAACTCAGCTCAAGGTGCGCATGCCCGCCAAGCGCGGCCCGGAAGCCGTCGAGCGTTTCGTCAAGCTCTATGAGAGCGACCGCCAGGCGGGGGAAGAGTTCAATGCATTCTTCGATCGCGTCGGCACGAAGCCTTTCGAAGCAGCCATCGCGGACCTTGTCCTCCCGGGCGAGTTTAGCGACGACAACGAGACGATGTTCATCGACTGGGGCAAGAACGAGCTCTACATGATGCAGCGCGGGGAAGGCGAGTGCGCCGTCTAGGGACGGCGTACGCATTCCCGGTTCCAATCCAGCGCTGAGCTACATGGTCGGTTCGTGCAGCGCCCGCCAGGCCTTGTCCATCGGTAGACCGCCCCCGGCCTCCGCCGCCATCAGCGTCTCGCGCTGGCGGTCGAGCGGTACGCCCGTCAGGTAGAGTCCCGGGTTCGCACTGACACGCAGCGCGAGATCCGGGTCCGTCCCCACGAGTTCAATGAACGCGGTCAGCATTGCCGGCCGGTCCAGGTAGTTCTCGAACACGAATAGCCCGAGGTCTTCCTTGAGGTCCTCATCGTTCGCAGCTGCGCCAGCGCGGTACTGCGCCGCCACCCACGGCGCGAGCTCGGTCCAGAGCGTCGCGCTCGCCACCGGATCCTTCGACTCAATCGCCTCCACGGAGGAAAACAGCATCACAAGAAACGTGGCCAGCCGCCTCCGTTCATAGCCAAGGCGAGCGGTCCGCACCCATCGCAAATCTTCTTCCGTGGTGGCGTGGTAGCGTTGAGCAGGGATTGCCCCCGCCAGTTCGTGCGCTTCCGTATTCGGTAGCGTGCGAATCCAATCTTCGACCATTGGCTGCGGCACTTCGTCGAGGTCAATGACCGAAATCGCGGCAACGCGGCGGTCTGGCGGCCCGTCCAGGATCTCCTCGATTAGCTCCGGTGTGGTCATGCGGCGCATCTCAGCTTCGTGCTGTTGCCAACCGGTGTATTCAGGGGGCAATCTTCGTTCCATTGGAGGCAGGATAATGGTTCTCTCACCTTCGTTCGTCAGTGCAACTACTGAGTTGCCGGGAAAAAGGCACCGCAGACTGCGCCAAAGTGAAGCACTGCGCAGTCTTGTGCGTGAAACCGAGCTCCGCCCTTCACATCTAGTTTTCCCGCTATTCGTTCAGGAAGGGCTACGCGGCCGCGCGCCGATCAACGCAATGCCCGGCCAATTCCGCCTCGGACTCGACGCTCTCGCCACCGAAGCCGCCGAACTCCGGTCCCTCGGCGTGCCCGCCGTGATGCTCTTCGGACTCCCCGGCGAAAAGGACGCAACCGGCAGCGAAGCCTGGAACCGCGACGGAATCGTGCAGCAGGCTACGCGCGTTCTGAAGGATGCCTCCCCCGATCTCATCGTCATGGGCGATGTTTGCCTCTGCGAATACACCGACCACGGTCACTGCGGCGTGCTGCTCGCCGACGGCACCGTCGACAACGATGCAACCCTTCCCCTCCTCGCCGAAATGTCCGTCAGCCTCGCCGAAGCCGGCGCCGACATCATCGCCCCCAGCGACATGATGGACGGCCGCGTCGGCGAAATCCGCCGGGGACTCGACGAAGGCGGCTTTCACAACACGCCCATACTCGCCTATTCCGCGAAGTTCGCCAGCGCCTTCTACGGTCCCTTTCGCGAAGCCGCCGACAGCACCCCGGCATTCGGCGATCGCCGCGGCTACCAGGCGGACCCGGCCAACGCTCGTATCGCCCTCGACGAAGTGCTTACTGACCTCGACGAGGGCGCCGACATGGTCATGGTGAAGCCGGCGCTGCCCTACCTCGACATCATCCGAACCGTCCGCGACAACGTGAATGTCCCCGTCGTGGCTTACAACGTCAGTGGTGAATACAGCATGCTCATGGCCGCCGCCGAACGCGGCTGGATTGACGGCGAACGCGCCATCGCCGAAACGCTCACGTCCATTCGGCGCGCCGGGGCGGACGTGATCATCACGTACCACGCCAAGGACTGGGCATCGAGATACAAATAGGGATTGGGAGCCCGCTTCTAGCGGGTCGTCGCGACCATCGCCTTGCGAGCAGAAGCGAGCACCGTCTTTCGCGAGGGGAGCTGCGGGTCCTGGCATGCCTTCATGAAAGCCTGGTCCACGACCTCGATGAGGCCGCATTCGCGCGCTGAAGTCCGGATGTGCGCCACCGTCGCGGAAATGGTCTGTTCGAAACCCGGCCAGGCATCGCAGCGAAGAACGCGCAGGTGGCGAGTCGCCTCGTTCCATTCAACAACAAGCCGGGCGTGCGTACTGGGGCCTGCGCTGAGCCGCGTGTAGCCGCCGAGGTATTCCTTGGTCAGGTGCAAGCCACTCTTCGATGCATCGATACCCGCGCGTTGAAGGCCTTCCCATTGGTCCCCAAGAGACAGGAGAAGTCGAAACGCAACGTCAGAGGTATCAGCTCGCACAATTTGGCTCCCGGATTGAAAGATTCAATGACGGTACCCCGCCTGCGCCGCATTCTACGCGAAGCAAAGGCGGATCGTGCAAGCCCCTTCTATATGCCCGATAGAGAAGGCTTAGGGTTTACGCCCACGTCTCGAGCCTATTTCAAGTAGTCCGCGGTGCCCTCGGCCAATGGAGTGAGCGGCAGCCCGAATGTCTCCTTCAGCGCGCTCGTATCCGCAACACCGTCCTGGGTGATGAAATCAATCGCGTCAGGGGTCAGCGGGCGCCCCGGCGCGAACTGCACCACGCTCGCCACCAGCTTCATGAACCACGCCGGTTGGTGCAGCAGGAAGCGCTTCTTGCCCTGCACCCTTAGGGCCGTGCGCACGACTCCGTCCATCGTCATGGTCTCTGGCCCGCCAAGTTCGAAGATGCGGTTCTGCGGCCCCAGCTCGACTGCCTTGGCCACGTGCGCTCCCACGTCCTTCACAAACACGGGATTGATCCGCGTCTTCCCGTTGCCAATCACGGGAACGAAAGGAAGGAACTTCGCGAAGCCAAGGAAGCGGTTCAGCGAAACGTCTCCAGCGCCGTACACCCAGCTGGGACGAATAATCGTGTACGGCACTCCCGTGCCCATCGTGTGCTGTTCGGCCTGCCACTTGAAACGCAGCCAGTGGTACTGCCCGTCTTCGGCAGCGCCCACGCCGCTCAAGTCGATGAAGTGCGCGACCCCGGCGGCCTTCGAGGCGTCGACCAGGTTCTTCGTGCCGTTCAGGTCCACCTTCTCGAAGGTGTAACCCTTGCCCGGGTTCTCGATGGGGGAGTTCGGGAACTGCACCGTGTCCACGACCACCTCCCAACCGCTCAGCTTGCCCGCAAGTCCATCCGGAGTGGTCACGTCGGCCTTCACCGACGCAGCCTTCGCGTTCTTCGATCCGGAGCGGGAAAGAATGCCCACCTCGTGGCCGGTGTCGAGCAGCGCGTTCACCACTTCGCCGCCAAGGAATCCGTTTCCACCAGCTACGAGAACTCTCATTCCGGCACCTTCTTCAAAATCAGTCTGGTACGCACATTACGCCCGCACCTTTACCCCAGATACGTGATCGCGCCCACGTTCCGCCAGCCCGGGACTCGTACCCGGTCCGGCTTCCGTTCATCGTATATCTGTCGTGACACCTCAACTGACCCCGGGCGAAACCGTTGACGTCGCGGTCGTCGGCTCCGGTTTCGGCGGCCTCACCGCCGCCGCGCTCTCGGCACACGCCGGCCTGCGCACCGTGCTCTTCGAACAGCACACGCGGCCGGGCGGCTGCGCCGGCGACTTCGCCATGGAAGGATTCTGGTTCCCGGCCGGCGCCACCGTCGTCACCGGACTCGAGCCGGGCGGCATCCTTGCCCAGGTCTTCGATGGGCTCCAGTTGGAGTCACCCGGTACGCCGCTCGACCCCTCCATCGTGCTCAACATCGGCGGCCGCACGATGCCCTACTGGACCGACCTCGCGCGCTGGCAGGACGAATTCTCATCGGCTTTTCCCAACGCCCCGGACGGCTATCGGCGTTTCTGGGACTGGGCCAGCGAAATCGGCGGCATCGTCTATGGAATTGGCAATGCGCTCCCGTCATTCCCCATCGAAAGGCTCGCCGACATTCGCCGCTGCCTCCCGGCGCTGTCACATTCCGTACTGAAGACGCTTCCCTTGCTCCCTCAAACCATCGCCCACGTGAAGCACCGCTTCGGGGCTGTGGGGCACGCCGAAGCCGACGCCCTCATCGACGGCCTGCTCATCGACGCCACCGGCGCCACCGCTGACAACTGCAGCGCTGTCCAGGGTGCCATTGCGCTGGATATTTATCGTCGCGGCTGCCAGTGGGTCCCCGGCGGAACCGCCCGCCTCGCGATGGACCTCGTGCGTTCCGTGCGGAACGACGGGGGTGACGTTCACTTTCGCTCATCAGTTATGTCGCTTCGAAGGCGTCGCGAAGGATGGCTCGTCCGCACCGCCACCGGTGGCGCAGTGCTTGCTCGCACGGTAGTCGCGAATGTGCCGCCAGTGGCACTGAGACGCCTGCTGGGCGACTCGATCCCGGAACGGAGCACAGTACCGCAGGAAGACTCATGGGGTGCCTTCCTGCTCCACCTGGGCATCGACGCCACCGGCCTCGAACCGATGCACCCCTTCCAGCAGGTCGTCCAAACCGGCGGACACTCCGCCGAGGGCGACAACGCTCTCATCAGCATCTTCCCCGGCAAGGGAGACCGCGAACACCGCTGGTCGCTCTCCGTCTCCACGCACACCCGGGCCGAGCACTGGTGGGGCGACGCGAGCACCGTCGAATGCCGTCGTCGCGCCCTCGAAGAACGCCTCGTTGAGTCCGTCGCCACCGTGATCCCCGGCGTCCGTGAGCGAACTCTCCTCCAGCGCTGCGCGACGCCACGCACCTTCGAACGGTTCACCGGCCGCCCCGGGGGCTACGTCGGCGGCCTCATCCAGCGGCCGTCCAACGCCGCCATCTTCGCCGCAAGCCACCGCCCGGCGAGGGGACTCTACCTCGCGGGCGACCACGTATTCCCCGGCCAGGGCACCGTGGGGGTAGCGCTTTCAGGCATCAACGCCCACCGTGACCTTTGCGACCACCTCGGGCGGAGGCCCCTCATATGACGACCATCGTGCACGAATCACGCTTAGACGTGTCCCCGCAGGCTCTCTTCGAATTCCACCTGGACGCTGCTAACCTCGCGGCTATCTCGCCTCCGCTGCCCCGCTTCACCATGCAGAGCGAGCCGAAAGCAACAGCGTCGGGCGACCTCCAGGAGTTTCGCCTCTCCGTCGGCCCGTTCGGGGCTGACTGGAAAGCCCGCATCACGAAACTGCAACCGCAGCCCGGCGCCGTTTCCGGAGCCCGATTCCTCGAAGATGTACAGGAATCCGGCCCCTTCGCCGAATGGCGCCACCAGCA
>CAZDZP010000118.1:0-8115 GCA_964509855.1 uncultured Anaerolineaceae bacterium
ATGAGTTCGACAAGGTCAAGGGAGTCGGCATTCAGGTCGTCGACGAAGGATGCCGTAAGCGTGACCTCCTCTTCTTCCACACCAAGCTGCTCCACAACGATGGAGCGCACACGTTCAAAAATGGTAGCCACTTACAAATTCTCCTGGCTGTCTGGGTTTGGGGGATCACTGACTGTGGAACGGGGAGCGGCGCCAGCGCCACGCACTTTTTCCGCAACCGTCCGCAGGACTCCGTTCACAAATGCTGGCGACTTCTCGCCTCCATAGCGGCGCGCAAGCTCAACCGCTTCGTTGACGACGGCGGCCGTTGGGGCCGAAGTGTCGGTAACGAGTTCCCATATTGCAAGCCGCAGAATGTTGCGGTCAACGACGGCCATGGAATCCACGGGAAAACGTGGTGCGGCCTCGCCGATATATCGGTCGAGTTCGTGTTGGCGCGTGCGCACGCCGCGCAGCATGCCGACGCCATAGCTGCGCGGGCCGTGCTCGTTAATGCCGTTTTCTTCTTCGTCTTCCACGCGGCGGAGCTGCCGCAGGAGGGCTGCTTCCGGCTCGTGGGTGGAGCTATCGGCTTCGTAGAGCGATTCGAGGACCAACTGCCGAACGGTGCGCAGCAGGTTGTCGCTCACGACATCACCATGCCGCCATCGACGTGGATGGTCTGGCCGGTGATGTAGCCGCCGCCTGGCCCCGCGAGGAAGACCACGACGGGCGCCACCTCTTCGGGTTCGGCGAGGCGCTGGAGGGGAATCTGGTTCATGACGGCGGCGACCTGCTGTTCGTTGAGGTCGGCGGTGATGTCGGTCTTGATGAAACCTGGGGCGACAGCGTTCACGGTGACGGCGCGGCTGGCGAGTTCGCGGGCGACGGCTTTGGTGAAGCCAATGAGTCCCGCCTTGGCCGCGGCATAGTTGGCCTGGCCCGCGTTTCCCATGACCCCGACTACGCTCGTGATGTTGATGATGCGGCCGTATTCGGAGCGCATGAGGTAGCGGGTTGCGGCCTTCGTCACGAGGAAGGTGCCGCGTAGGTTCGTGTTGTGGACGGCGTCCCAGTCGTCAGCGGACATGCGCATGAGCAGGCCATCACGCGTGATGCCGGCGTTGTTGACAAGGATGTCCAGCCCACCCATGTGGTCGGTGGCTTCCTTCACCATCGCCTGGGCAGCCTCGGGGTCGGCGACATCACCCTTGACGGCGAAGGCAGTGCCACCGCCGGTGCCTATCTCCGCTACGACGGCGTCGGCGCCGGCCTGGGTTTGGTTATAGTTCACGGCGACGTGCGCGCCTGCTTCAGCGAGTGCAAGCGCTATGCAGCGGCCGATTCCGCGCGAGCCGCCCGTTACGAGAGCTTTTCTTCCATCCAGTGACTTCATGCGCCGCCTTGCAGGTCCACATGCACGGAGTTGGCGTCGTTCACGTTGATGCACGTGGACTTGCGAAGCATACGCTTGATGATGCCGGTCAGGACGCGGCCTGGGCCAAATTCTATGAACGTGCCAACACCCTTTTCCCCGAGGTACTCGACGGTGCGGCTCCATTGCACAGGGCGGCAAACCTGGTCGACCAATTCGTGGCGGATTGAGTTTTCGTCCTGGATGGCGGTGGCGGTGCAGTTGGCAACGAGGGGGATGAGCGGGCCGGTGATGGCGGCGGTGGCGACGGGGCTGACCATGCCGTCGGCGGCGGGGCGCATGAGCGAGCTGTGGAAGGCGCCGCTGACGCTGAGCGGGATGACCTTGGCCGCGCCGCGGGCTTTGGCGTAGTCCAGGGCTCGAACCACAGCCTCACGCGTGCCACCGATGACAATCTGGCCGGGGGCGTTGATGTTGCACATCTCGGCGCCGGCTTCACGGCAGATTTCTTCGCAGTCGGTGACGTCCAGACCGAGCACAGCGGCCATGGTGCCGGGGTTCGTTTCGCCGGCGTGTTGCATCAGTTCGCCGCGTGTCCGGAGCAGGCGCACGGCATCGTCGAAGGGCAGGGAGCCGGCGGCGACGAGCGCGGAGTATTCACCAAGAGAGTGACCAGCGACGTAGGCCGGCTGCTGGAGCAGCGCCGGGGAGACTTCCGTGGCGACTTTGAGCAACGCGAGGCTGGTCACGGCGATTGCGGGCTGGGTGTTGCGGGTCTGCTGGAGCTCTTCCTCGGGGCCTTCGAAGCAGATCTTGCTGAGGGAAAAGCCGAGGATTTCGTCGGCCCGGTCATAGAGTTCGCGTGCGGAGGGATAGGCGTCGTAGAGGTCTTTGCCCATGCCGACGAACTGCGCGCCCTGGCCGGGGAACACGAAAACCCGGTCCTGTTGGACCGGTTCCGTAAAAGCGAGGAATGAACCCATCGCCTGGTGCTTCTGTTCTATTCGTCCAGTTCCGCTGCCGGCATCGCGATTGCTTCGCGACCCCGGTAGGTCCCGCAGATGGCGCACGCTGTGTGCGCGAGACGGGGACTCTTGCATCGTGGGCAATCCACGATGTGAGGAAGCGTCATAGCCAGGTGGCTGCGTCGCTTGCCCTGGCGTGACTTCGGGTACTTCCGCTTTGGTAGCGGTGGCATAGCGATGCTCCTTCGCGTCGTGCGTCATATCACCCCTGCTTTAGCGCTTGGAGGGCCGCCCAACGGCTGTCGAGTGGTGCCCGTGTGCAGTCACAGTCGGAGACGGTAAGGTCCTGACCGCATTCTGCGCACAAACCGGGGCAATCCGGCCTGCAGAGTGGCTGCATATCTGCGGCCATCTCACCATACTGACGCACGGTTTCGTTAATGTCGATCGTATGCTGCCGGCTGATGAGGAAGCTGTCTTCTTCGGCTTCCGTCTCCACCGGGGCGCCGGAAGCGACGTCGATTTGTTGGTAGAACACCTCTTCGAACTCCACCGGGCGGTCGTAGCCAAAAATGGCCAGGCAGCGGCTGCATTCGGATTCGAGCGAGACGTTGAACTTGCCGCGTACCAGTACGCCGGTGTGGGTGCGAACGAGTTCGACTACGCCGCCGAGGACGGCGCCCTCGGGTTCGATTTCCTGGTGGCGGGTGGCTCCGACGTGTTCACGCAAGAGCTGGCTAACGTTGAAGAGCATTGCGTCCTCCTTCGCGTGCGCCGCACGTCCCAGTATAGGGGCAGGGACAGGCGAGGCCGCATACGGCCCGGGAGGCAGGGCCGTCGCCATAACGGTTTGAGTTGCGTAACGATTTGGCGCGTGGGGCGGAATTGTGCCTCTCGGAGGTGAAAGGGCTGTTCTTGGGTGCCGGGCCTTTGTGCTACGGTTAGGCCCTGAATGAGCCTTGTCTTTGAGATCGTAGCGCTACAAGAAATCGACGACCGCATAGCGGCTCTCTACGCCGCTCTCGCCGCCGTCAACGAACGGCTCTCCCGTAACCAACAGCTCGATGACGCTCGCCGTAGCGTGCAGCACGTTGAGGACCTGATCCTCAAGGCGGAGCGCGAACAGCGGCGGCTCGAGGGCGAAGTGGCGGACCTGACAGCCAAGATCGAACCCGAAGAGAAGAAGCTTTTCAGCGGCTCGGTGAAGAGCCCCAAGGAACTGGTGAATCTGCAGCACGAAGTCGACCTGTTGAAGGGAGCCCGTGCGAAGCTGGAGGACAGCCTCCTGACGGTGATGAGCCGGGTGGAATCGCTGCAGCCACGGCGCAACGCCGCTCGAACTGCGATGGCTGAAATGGAGAAGGAAACCGAAGCGGCTCAGCAGGAGTTGCGATCGGAAGCAAGGCGACTGGAAGGCGAGCTCGAAGCCGAGAGTCAGCGCCGTTCGTTCCAGGCGCAGCAAATCCAGCCGCGGCCGTTGCACCAGTACGAGGAGATCCGGAAGCGGAAGTCGGGTACTGGCGTCGCGCGGCTTATCGGGTCGTCGTGCGGGGGATGTCGCGTAACGCTCCCGGAAGCGGTCCGAAAACAAGTCCTGCTGCGTGACGCGATCACGCAGTGTCCAAATTGCGAAAAGATTCTCGCCCCGGGATAGAGCCATGCATGCAGTCGGCTATTTCGTAGAAGGTGCGCGCCGCGATGGGAACGTTCGCTCCATTGGCGAACAGAACCGCTCCTTCTCCGACTTCTGCGCGCGCCACGGGTACGAGATCGCCGCGACCTTCCTTGATACCACGGGCCAGGAACCTGAAGAAACGGGACTGAACCAGATGCTGGGCTTCCTCCGGAGAGGGCAACGAGGGTTCACCGTGGTGGTGGTGGATTGCCTCGGCGTGCTTGGTTCGGACCTTGGGCACGCGGCCATGAAGCTGCTTGCCATCGAAGAGACTGGCGTGCAGGTGTACTCCGCGACGAACGATGAGGAAGCGGCCCGGGCGTTGCTCACGACCTGGGCCGACCGGGGCGAGGGCACGCCCGTTTCGGAGAAGGTGCGCTCAGCGATGCGGCGAAAGGCTGTGCGCGGCGAAGCGTTGGGGCGGCCGCCCTTCGGATACCGCATTGGAGCAAGACGGCGGTTGGAAATGGTGCCCGACGAGGCAGCCATCGTGCGCTACATCTATGCGCTCTACCTCCAGGAAGGGCTGGGGATCCGGCTCATCGCCGGGCGTTTGAACGAGGATGGGTTGAAGACGCGGCGCGGTGGGTCGTGGAGCATGGTTTCGGTGCGCGACATTCTTCGAAACCGGACCTATCTCGGGACCTATTCGCGGTTTGGAGTGAAGGTGCCGAATAGTCACCCGGCCCTTATCACGCAGGACGACTTCAAGCGCGTGCAGGAACGCCTGCAGTCGCGGCAACCTTCGGGGGTGCGACGCACGGTGCAGCCGTTCTTGCTCAGCGGCATCGTGTACTGCGCGCGATGTGGCAACCGGCTGATTGGCGTCAGCCGCCGCCAGTCGTGGGAGACGCGCGAAGGCGAAGGGAAAAGCGCGATCTACCGCTACTACCAGTGCGAATCGCGGACGAACCAGAATGCATGCGAGTACAACACTCAGCGTGCAGCGGAACTCGAACAGAAGGTGCGCGATGAACTGGCTTCTGGAGAACCGGGAGTGACGCGCATTCAGCGCGCCGGCAACGTGGACGACTACATCACGGACGCCGTTTCGCAGGTGGGACGAATCGAAGGACAGATGCGGCGGGTTCGGCGCCAGGTAGAGGAGATCGTGGCGGACGCCGCCCACGGGCACATCACGTTGGAACGGATGCGTGCGGTAGGCGCTTCGCATGTCCGCGACCAGGCGGAGCTGCAGGTCGACTACCTAAAGGCGAAGGAACGGCTTGAGGCGCAGCGGTCGGTGGTGGAACAGCGCCAGCGGTTGGTTGACCTTCGCAACCGGGTGACGCGTGACTGGGACCGCATGGACTTCGCGGAACTGCAGGTAGCGCTGCGGGAACTGCTGGACCGGGTGGAAGTGGACGGTGACGCGGTGAAGGTGTTCCAGCGGGCGTAGGGCGCTTTGGGCTTACCATAGGAAGCGTTCAGCGGGCCGGGCGGTCGCTGCCCGTGGTTCGCCATGGGGAGAGGAAAGTCCGGACTCCACCGGGCAGGGTGCCAGGTAACGCCTGGGCGGCGAAAGCCGACGGAAAGTGCAACAGAAACATACCGCCTTCCTTCGGGACGGTAAGGGTGAAATGGTGCGGTAAGAGCGCACCGGTGTCGTGGCAACACGGCAGCCGTGCAAACCCCACCCGGAGCAAGGCCGAATAGGGGAGGAGAGCGCCCGGCTCGCCATGACTCCCGGGTTGGCTGCTGGAGCGTGCTGGCGACGGCACGCCTAGAGAGATGGCCGCCGCCCTTCGGGGTACAGAATCCGGCTTACAGGCCCGCTGAACACAATCAGACTGAGTGCCGAGTGCGCTCGGGGTGCGAACTGAGGGACCGATGGACTCCCGTGTCGCGGCTGGCTCCGGTACGATCTCTCTACAACTTGTGTTTGCCGGAGCTGTTCGATGACCGCACCTTCCCCCGTGCTCGATGTGACCGACGCCACCTTTGCCTCTGAGGTACTGGCGTATTCGAAGACGATGCCCGTTGTGGTGGACTTTTGGGCGCCTTGGTGCGGCCCCTGCCGAATGCTCGGCCCGATCATCGAGAAAGTGGCGGGAGAGCACGCGGGTGAAGTGCGGCTGGTGAAGCTGAACACCGACGAGAACCCGCAAGTTGCAACGCAGTTCCGCATTCAGAGTATCCCGGCGGTGAAGGCATTCCGAGATGGGAAGATGGTGCGCGAGTTCATGGGTGCCCAGCCGGAGCCGCAGGTGCGCGCGTTCTTCTCGGCGTTGTTGCCAACGGAAGCAGAGCGGGCAGCCAAGCAGGCGAGCGAACTTGCGGCGAAGGACCCGGTCGCGGCAGAGGCGGCGTTTCGGGAGGTGCTAGCGAAGTCGCCAGGCAACGCGGACGCGGTCGTCGGGCTTTCGCGCATCCTGCTGGCGCGCGGTGACCGGGACGAGGCTACGTCACTGCTAGACCGCGCCCCGACTGACCGCCGCGCCAAGGTGCTGAAGCACCGGCTCTTCCTGGAGTCGTTCCAGCAGAAGCATGCGGACGAAGACATTGCGGGGGAGGTTGCGGCGAATCCGAAGGATCCTCGTGCGCGGTATCGCCACGGGGTGCTGCTCGCGGCAAAGGAACAGTACGAGCCGGCGCTAGAGGAGTTGCTGGAGTCGATTCGTATCGATCGAGGCTTCGCTGAAGGGGCGGCGCGGAAAGCCGTGCTCGCTATCTTCGACATCCTCGGGCTGGATTCGCCGCTGACACGTGAGTATCAGCGGCGCCTGTCGCAGCTTCTGTTCTAGTCTCGGAGCCTGCGATCAGGCATACCAATTGCGGAAGTAGAGCACGTTCGCGATGTACTGCCGCGTGTCGGTGTAGAGGCCGTAGCGCGCGACATTGCCAAGACCCTGGTAGTAGCCAGCTAGCGCCATTTCCACGTCCCAGCCGGTGAGGCCGAGAAGGTAGCGGTAGAAGGCTGCTCCCACGCGGGCGTTGTTCGTGGGATTCGTTCGCCAGTCGCCGGCGCCGGGAAGCAAGTTTTCGACAACCCAGTCGCCTGTTTCAGGCATGACCTGGGCGAGGCCTAGCGCACCCGCCGAGCTCACGACCCATGTTTGCCAGCCCGATTCCTGCCAGGCGAGGGCACGGAAGATGCCAGCTGGCAGCCCGAATTCGACCTCTGCCTGGTAGAGAATCCAGCCTGCTTCGTCACGGCTGAGCCGGGGCACATTGTTCGTGGTTACAACGGGAAGACCGCTGAAGACGCCGGGAATGGAAAGCGCCTGCCCTTCCTGGATGTAGTCAGGATTGCCAATGGCGTTGGCGGCGATCAGCTGGGAAATGGCCACCTCATACCGCTCCGCAATCCAGCTAAGGCTTTCGCCGGCGGCAACGTAGTGCGTTGCGGAGGCTACAGGCCCGGTTGCCACTGCACTCGAGGACGGAATGCGCAGGCTCTGTCCAGATTGAATGTAGTCCGGGTTGGAGATGGCATTAGCCAGGGCAAGCGTCTCTAACGCAACGCCGTAAAGCCGCGCGATGGTAGAGAGCGATTCTCCTCCAGAGACGAGATGAATGTCGTCCGCATGGGCGCTGCGATTGCTAAACGCGAGCGGGCTGACACAGGCGACGAGGAGTAGTGCTGACATAAGTATGCGAGGCATGGTGAAGAAGGGTAACTGAACGTGTTTCAATTGTCACCGATCGAGCGTTCGCGCCAAGCAAACTCTCTGCAAAAATGTGAGGCACAGAGACACACTGCCCGCGAACTCCGGGCGAAGGACCGAGCACAACATGATCATCCATATGTCCGAAGGCGCGACGATCGACCAGGTTTCGCGCGTTGTTGAACGCGTCACCACCGAGTGGGGGCTGCGCTGCGAGACGATCGTGAGTTCCACCACTGTGATTGGCGTCAAGGGCATAACGAGCCTTGTGGATGAGGGGCGCATCGCCGAGCTCCCGGGCGTCGAGCGCGTCGTTCGCATCACCGAAAAGTACAAGGACGCGGCGCGCAGCTTTCACCACGCCGACACCATCATCGACGTTGGTGGAGTGCAGGTCGGTGGGCCGAACCTGACGATTACCGGTGGCCCCTGCGCGATTGAGTCCGAATCGCAGGCGTTGGAATCGGCACGGGTCGCGAAGGAGGCGGGGGTCGACTTGCTGCGGACGTTCGT
>CAZDZP010000119.1:0-5320 GCA_964509855.1 uncultured Anaerolineaceae bacterium
CCGCGGAAGATGGTGAGCGGCGCACCGACCACGCCCATCTCGGGTTCGAGCACGATGGCCACGACCGCTGCTGCGCCAGGGAGATGCGGCGTGAAGTTCCCACACGCGGCCAGCGCTTCTTTCTGAGCCTGTTCGCGAACTATCACGAATCGCGCCGGTTCGAGAGCCTTGGCGCTCCCGGCCATGCGCCCTGCCTGGAGGATGCGGCGCAGCACGTCGTCCGGGATAGGGCGACTGTCGAACACGCGCGTGTCCCGCTTGGAAAGAATCGCTTCGTAGGGTGTCATGGCGCCTCCGGGCACAGTTTGCAGCCTGCGGATTCTAGCGCAGACACGGTAATCAGAGCCGCCGGCGCACCCGCGGCCGCAGCGGCTGCTGCGCTTCCTGCAACAAGTCGTCAGGTTCATCGAGTTCTTCGAGGCCAACGGCGCGGCCGAGCAGGTCTTCGACGCGCCGGTAGATAAGCTCCGAGTCGACCGCGTGCGCCATGAGCAGCCACTGTTCGAGCTCGTCGGCGCGGGCGCCGGGCGGCATCTCGTAAGGGTTGGGAGCATCGCTGAGAAAGCGAAGGCAATAGGAACACCCGGTGGGCTGAACAATGGGCACAAGGTGGATCTCGCACGCCGGCGGAAACGGGTAGTCCATGCGTCTCGTATTCTATGTGTCCAACCGCAAACAACCGACCCGCCGCCGCGATTCGCAGGGCTTCCCAGGTTGTTGACTACACTGCTATACTTACCCTAAGTAACCGGCTTACCCCATAGGGAGTGGCCGAATGAGGAGGCTCCGATGCCAGCCGTAACCGTCGACAACCTGCTTTCCCTGCCAAGGGTGAGCGAACCAACCCCCGACAAGCCCACGCGCTCCGTCGTTTCCGTGACCACCGCCCCGGTCGGACTCGAAGGCGAAGGATTCCAGGTGCGCCGCGCTTTCGCCGGCGTGGACCTTTCGCTGCTCGACCCCTTCATCCACCTCGACCAGATCGGCGAAGTTGAGTACGCCCCGGGCGAGCCCAAGGGCACGCCGTGGCACCCGCACCGTGGCTTCGAAACCGTTACCTACATGATCGACGGCACCTTCGAACACCGCGACTCCAACGGCGGCGGCGGGCTCATCACGAACGGCGACACCCAGTGGATGACCGCTGGCGCGGGGATCCTGCACATCGAAACGCCGCCCGAAGAACTGGTGGTGAAGGGCGGGCTCTTCCACGGCTTCCAGCTGTGGGTGAACCTGCCGGCGAAGGACAAGTTCCTTCCTCCCCGCTACCAGGACCTCCGTGGCGGCGACGTGAAGCTGCTGACTTCGGCCGACGGCGGCGCGCTATTGCGGCTCATCGCCGGTGACATGGATGGCCACGAAGGACCGGGCAGCACCTACACGCCGATCGTGATGATCCACGCGACCGTTTACCCGGGCGCGCGTATTCATCTCCCGTGGCGCAGCGACTTCAACGCGATGGCCTACGTCCTGAACGGGCTGGGAACGTTCGGCGAAGAGCGCCGCCCGGCGAAGCTCGGACAACTGGTGATGTACGGGCCTGGCGACTCCATCATCGCCACCGCCGACGAGCACCAGGAAGGCCGCGCGCCCACGCTGGACCTGCTCATCCTCGGCGGGCAGGCCATTCGCGAACCGGTCGCGTGGTCGGGGCCGTTCGTGATGAACAGCAAGGACGAAGTGCTGAAGGCCTTCGAAGACTACCGGGCAGGCAAGCTGGGGAGCATTCCCGCCATCCACTAAGCGCGAATCCGACGCGAAAGGGCCGCTCCAACCGAGCGGCCCTTTCGCGTGGGTTGCTTTCCCGTGGGCTCTACCCGCGCGGCAGTCCAATCCCGCGCGTGGCGATAATGTTTCGCTGGATTTCGCTCGTTCCACCGGCGATGGTCGCGGCGACGGTGCGCAGGTAAGCGTGGCTCCACTTGGATGTGCCGCCCTGGCGCGCCTGGCCTTCCATCCCCAGCACCTTCAACGCAGTGCGCGCGATGCGCTGATTCAGCTCGCTGGTGAAGAGCTTGGCGATGGACGCCTCGTGGTTCGGCACGCCACCAGCTTCCTGGATGGAGATGATGCGCATCGAAAGCATGCGCGTGACTTCGACTTCGATGCGCCGGTCGGCAATCTCCGTGCGTGACTTCGTGCGAACGTCTTCCGGCTGTTGAAGCGCCTGCTCGACAAGTTCCTCCAGGTCGCGGCGATTGCCGGCGACGCCGCCGATGGCGGAACGTTCGAAGTCCATGG
The DNA here is from genome assembly GCA_964509855.1 of uncultured Anaerolineaceae bacterium. Taxonomy (GTDB): domain Bacteria; phylum Chloroflexota; class Dehalococcoidia; order Tepidiformales; family Tepidiformaceae; genus CAZDZP01. The sequence continues at coordinate 2,242 of CAZDZP010000119.1, forward strand.
TGGCCATGCCGACGTACCAGCCGCGGTTCAAGTCACCGACGAGCTGGTCGGCGGGAATGCGCAGGTCTTCGAAGAATACTTCGTTGAACTCGTGCGAACCGGCCATGTTCACCAACGGGCGCACCTGGATGCCGGGCGAGCGCATGTCGGCCAGCAGGTAGCTGATGCCGCGATGCTTGGGCGCGTCGGGGTCGGTGCGGGTGAGCAGGAAGATCCAGTCGGCACGGTGCGCGCCGGAGGTCCAAATCTTCTGGCCGTTGACGACGAACTCGTCGCCGTCGCGCACGGCGCGGGTCTGGAGTGAAGCGAGGTCGCTGCCGGAACCGGGTTCGCTGTAGCCCTGGGCCCACTTTTCTTCGCCCGCGAGGATTGCCGGGAGGAAGCGCTTCTTCTGCTCGTCCGAGCCGTAAAGCATGAGGGTGGGGCCGACATAGTTGATGCCGATGAAGTCCGGCCCCGGCACGCGGTGGTAGGCCAGCTCTTCGTTGAAGACGGCCTGCTGGCGTACCTGGGCGCCCATGCCGCCGTACTCCTTTGGCCATGCAGGCGCAGACCAGCCCTTCTTCGCCAGCTTGGCGCGCACTGAAAGCACACGCTCGTAGGAGTCTTCCGAAGACTGGCCGAAGGGGTCGATGCCTCGTTCAGCGTCGTCGAGTTCGTTGTTGATGAAGTCGCGGATCTCGTCGCGGAAAGCGGCTATCTGTGGTGTTTCGCGAAATTCCAAGCGTCGTTCCTCTCCCGGGCTTCTTCGCCCGTATGCACTGCATTGGTGATTTCGATGCACGATACTCCGAGGCGGCCCAGCCGATAAGGGCCCTCCAACTGTTCACGCGATAAGAAGTGCTATCCCGTATAACCAAACGAGACGAATCATCGCCGCCGGACGGCTGGCAGCAACCTCAGCGGAGGCTCGAACACGCCGATGACGAACCCCGCACGGGCAACCCTGGACGTACTCAGCGGCCGACGAAAGGTGTACTTCGGCTGGTGGATGCTGGCCGGGTGCGTGGTGGCCATGGCGCTTTCCAGCGGGGTCTCGTTCTGGGCCTTTGGTCTTTATGTCGACCCGCTTGAACGCGAATTCGGCTGGTCGCGTGCGGAGATTTCGTTCGGCTTTTCCAGCGCCATCCTCGTCAGCGGGCTGTTCGGCCCGTTCGTTGGGCGCTGGGTCGATGCGAAGGGCCCGCGGTCATCGATCATCGTCGGTGCGGTGCTGACGTCGCTGTCCTACCTGCTGCTCGCCACCACCAGTGCGCTGTGGCAGTGGTACCTCTTTCAGTCGATCAACGCGATTTGCCGCCAGTTCATGTTCATCATCCCCTTCCAGGCCCTGGTCTCGCGCTGGTTCGACCGCAAGCGCAGCGTCGCCCTGGCGTTCCTGGGTTCCGGGTTCTCACTCGGCGGCTTCGCGATCGTGCCAGTCATGAATTACGCCATCGACAAGGTCCAATGGGAAGGGTCGTTCTTTGTCGCAGCCGCGGTCACGGCGGGCGTGGTGTTGCCCGTCGCACTCTTCCTGGTGCGAAACACTCCTGAGGATGTTGGCCAGTACATCGATGGCGAACTGCACGTCGACGGCGTCGCGCCAATCCGGGCGCCTGTGCAGGGTGTGACACTGAGGCAAGCGCTGCGAACCCCTCTCTTCTGGACAATCTCGGCCGCGCTCATGCTGTTCTTCTACGGCATGTTCGGCTGGCTCATCCACCAGGTGCCGTTCTACGAATCGGTGGGCATCTCCCGCGCCAATGCGGCCAACATCGTTGCTATCGCGGCACTGCTCAGCATCGGCATGCGCCTGATCATCGGCGTCGTTGCTGAACGCTTCGCGCGCTTCGAAGTAGCGGCCATGGTGCTGGCGGGCACGCTCTTCGGCGCGATGCTCACGCTTTCGTTAAACACGGGCGCCTCGGGCATCGCCGTATTCGTGCTGCTGTGGACGATCGGTGCCGGCGCGGGCCCGATGATGGAAGCCCTGCTGCTCACCCGAAGCTTTGGGTTGCGCCACTTCGGCACCATCTTCGGCGTGGTGATGATCGTGGAGACCTTTGGCCAGATCCTCAGTCCCACGATCGCTGGGGCGATCTACGACTCCACCGGCTCCTACGACTACGCGCTGATGATGTACATGGGCACCTTCGCCTGCGCGTTTGTGCTGTTCGCGATCGCGTCACGCATGCGCCGCCCCATGGACGAACTCACGAGCTACGAAACACGCGTCGCCGCAGCGGCCGAAAAACTCTAGTCAGGAAGGTCGAAGCAGTTGCCCGTGGCTGGCTGAATCGAGTGGTTCGGGTTCGCTACGAGGACACACATCTGCTCTGCGCCGGGCGGGCGGTTTGCAGGGCCGAGCTCGGTGAACGGACTGCTCCCACCGTAGATCGCCCAGGGACCAGAGCCGGGAACACCCGCCTGCCCTTCGCTCACCGTATCGAAGAAGAAGTGCACATGCTGGCCGGGCAGCGCCGGTTCGAATTCGAAGGTTTCGAATTCCACCACGTAGCTGTTGCCTTGCAGCCGGATGTCGCGAATGGCCGAAAAGTCGACTCCCGGCGGAGGCGCGAAGGTCGGCGTGGCCGTCGGTGCTGAGGGCACTGTTGGTGTTGCCGTGGGTCGTGGGGTGTTGGTTGGCCTGGCGGTCGCTTCGGATGAAGGGGTCGCTGTCGCGGTCTCATTCGCAGCGGTGGTTGCGGGAGTGTCATCGCCGCCGCCCAGTAGGAAGAATGCCGCCCCGGCAACTACCGCGATGATCAGCACGGGAATTCCGAACAGGGCAACCGGTGGCAGCTTGCGCCCTCCGCCGGCGTTATTGCTACTCGCGGAAGCCACTTTCGCTGGAACGGATGCCGCCGGTTCTGGTTCTGGAGTAGCTGGCGACTGACTCGTAGCCACGGGTTGCGGTGCCGGAGGCTGGGGTGTCACAGGGTCCGTAGCCGGCTCGGGCGCTACAGCGGCAACCACGGGCGGAACCGCCGCGACTGACGAGGGAACTGCCTCAACGACGGGAGCGGGCGGAACCGGCGGTGCAGCGCCCGCCTCCGGATGTTGCGCCGCCCACGCGGCGGCCCCCAGCGCGATGGCA
>CAZDZP010000119.1:5330-8039 GCA_964509855.1 uncultured Anaerolineaceae bacterium
AGGCCCACCGGCCGACTCGTCATTTCGCCCACGACCTGCGAAAGCAGAGGGATACGAGAGCTTCCGCCAACCATCAGGATCCGGTCGACCTGCTCCATCTCCAGGCCTGCGCTGCGGACGGCCCGCTGCAGAGCCTCGATTGTCTGGCCCACGCGGGGGCGAATCATCCCTTCGAACTCGTCGCGAGTCAGGCGCACCTGCGTGTTGATGCCGGGCAGGATCACGGGGATGGAAACGTCGGCATCGTGGGAGAGCAGCTCCTTGGCTTGCTGGCACTCGTCGCGAAGGCGGGACAGCCCAGCGCGGACCGACGGGTCGTCCTGGTCCAGCGCATCGAAGGCATCGCCAACAGCTTGCTGCACATGCGCCAGCACGGCGTGGTCGAAGTCGATGCCACCGAGCCGCTCGATCCCCTCCGGGGCGCCGAGCATTTCGAACCCATCGTCCGTCTTGCGTAGCACGGCAGCGTCGAAAGTGCCGCCCCCGAAGTCGTAGACCGCGACGACGTGACCGGTAGGGAATCGCTCCTGCCGGGAGTAGTGAATGGCGGCGGCCTCGGGTTCGGTGAGCAGCCGCGCGTTCGGCAGTTCGGCTTCGCGGAGCAGCTGCTCCATCAACTCGCGCTTGTAAGGCCCATAGCTGGCCGGGTGCGTGACCACGATGCGCGCGGGCGCCTCGCCCTCTTGCTGGGTAACCTGCGCCACCACCACCTTCAGCATGTGCGCGAGCAGTCCCTCGGCGCTGTAGGGGGTGGTGCCCAGCATGATGGGCGTGGGGTCGCCAAGGCGGCGCTTGAAACCGTGGGCTGCACGTACCGGTTCGCTCAACGCGCGCCGCTCCGCGGCCTCACCAGCCAGCAGCTCGCCGTCGCTGCGCAGCAGCACTACCGACGGTATCGTCGCGGACCGGCTTCCAAGCTGGACAATCTCGACGTTCTCGCCGCGGGCGATGGCCGCAGCGCAGTAGGTGGTGCCGAGATCAATCCCGCAGGCGTACGCCATCGGCGCGTCTCCTTGTTGTCGAGGGGTGTCCGAGTTGCTATAAGCTAGCAGAACTCTGGACGCAGAGACCATTCTTCACACCCGGCGCCGAGGGTTCTCACTCTGACTTCCGCAGTGCAACCAACCGTTTTCGAAGCTACGCAGGGCCTTCTTCAGCTCGCCCGCGAAGCGTGCGAAGCCTACGAGCGGCAGGATTTGCTGAAGCGCATTCGGACCGCTGAAGAGCGCATTGGGCGGCCAGAAACCGTTGTCTGCATCGTTGGCGAATTCAAACAGGGCAAGAGCGCGCTCGTAAACGGCATGCTTGGCTCGCAGGTGTGTCCCGTCGACGACGACATCGCGACATCGGCCGTGACCGTGCTTCGCTACGCCGAATCGCCAACGGTGAAGGTGCGCCGCCGCGAAGCACGAGAAGTGATCGAAGAAGTCATTGACCCGCCGAACCTACCGCACTACGCCACCGAAAGCGGCAACCCGGATAACCAGAAGCACGTCGAAATCGTGGAGGTGGGCATCCCCAATGCCTTGCTGAGCCGCGGCCTTTCACTCGTCGATACGCCGGGAGTCGGTGGGCTAAACTCCGGGCATATCGCTGCCACGCTCGCCTTCCTCCCGACTGCTGACGCGTTGCTTTTCGTCAGCGACGCCTCCGCCGAGCTTTCGGAACCGGAGATCGCCTTCCTAGAGCAGGCCACCAAGATTTGCCCGACCTTTCTCTTCGCGCTCACGAAAATCGATCTGTACCCGGAGTGGCGGAGGATCGCCGAACTCGACCTGCAGCACCTCCAGAACCGGGGCATCAACGTGACGCTCAGCCCCGTTTCCTCGGTTCTGCGCGATGCTGCCTTCGCGCAGCAGGATGCGACGCTTAACCAGGAGAGCGGTTTCCCCGGGTTACTCGATTCGCTCAAGGTGAACGTGCTCGACCGGGCCGAGAACAACGCTGCGCGCCATGCCCTGCACGATGTGCGCTCGGTCATCGGCCAGATGCGCGGCTCCTTCGAAACGGAACTCCGGGCGCTCCAGGCCCCGGGTGACGCGCCTCAGACAGTGGACGACCTGAACGCCCTCAGGGATCGCGTCGCGGGTCTGCGCACCGCCGGGGCGCGCTGGATGACGCGCATGAACGACGGGTTCGCCGACCTTTCGTCTCGCGTCGACTATGAGTTCCGATCTGCCATGCGCACGACCCTCCGCGACGTGGAGGCGGAACTGGAGGAGTCCGAACCGGCCGAGGCCTGGCCGGAAATCTCCCGGCGCATGCAGGATGACGTGGCGGCGGCTGTCGCAGACGTCTTTCAGCACCTGAACGACGGTACTGAAGAAGTACGCGACACGATCGTCGACTTGCTACAGGAACAGGAACTCGGGTTCGCGGACGGTTCGGTACGCGCCGATACCTTCGACACGCGGAGCCTCTGGACCGACCGCGATGTCACCGCACCCACGACGGGGAGCCGCATCGGGACGGGGTTCAACACCCTGCGTGGCGCCCAGGGCGGGGTGCTGGTCCTCGGCATGCTCGGCAACCTCATGGGTTTCGCGATCATGGGGCCGGCGCTCATAGGCATCGCCGTCGTCTTCGGTGGCAAGCAACTCATCGACGAACGCAAGCGCCTTCTACAGCAGCGGCGACAACAGGCACGCACCTTTGTCCGCCAGTTCATCGACGACGTGCAGTTCGAAGTCGGCACCCGGATCCGCGACA
>CAZDZP010000120.1:0-2756 GCA_964509855.1 uncultured Anaerolineaceae bacterium
ACGAACGGCCCGCTGCATGCGCGGATGCTTGAACTCGTGAATGCCTAGTTGGCTGGCATCATCTTGACTGGCTTGATCGAGCCCTCGTCTTCAACAGTCACGATGCCGTGGAACTCCCCGCGCAGGCTGTAGAGGCGGGAGCGCCCGGAGGGCCGCCATTCGCCGGATGATCGAGCCACCCGCGCCGGGAGGCCGTTCGCCAGTGCGCGGGCGCGGTCTCCACCGAGCAGGACCGCGTCGTACTCCATTACGCCTTCGTCTAGCGGACGCAGGACATCTGCAAGCCGGTCGCCGTCTTTCGTAGCCTGAAGCTGGTCCAGCGTGAGTGCTTCGTCGACGTGGAACGCGCCCACCCGCGTACGTCGTAACGAGGCAAGGTGCGCACCACATCCGATGGCGGCGCCTATGTCGCGGGCAAGGCTACGCACGTAAGTGCCGGCGCCACAGGAAATCCGCACTGCAACACGGTCCGCGCCCACGGGGTGAAGTTCGAGCGCGTCGATGCGCACGGTGCGAGCCTCAAGCTGCACGTCCTGCCCTCGCCTCGCCATCGCGTAGGCCCGCTGGCCGCCGATTTTCACAGCGCTGTAAGCCGGCGGCACCTGCTGGACTTCGCCGAGGAACTGGCGGGCGATGCTATCCCAATCAATCCTTGAAAGGTCAGGTACGGGCGCCTCGGCAATTGATTCGCCCTCGGCATCGTCCGTGTCAGTAGTCACACCGAGACGAATCTCCCCTTCGTAGTCCTTGTCGTGGCTGCTCATGAACTCCACGAGCCGGGTGGCCTGCCCCGCGCACAGCACCAGCAGCCCCGTGGCCGCGGGGTCGAGGGTGCCGGTATGCCCCACGCGGGATTGCCCCAGTATGCCGCGCGACTTGGCCACCACATCATGGCTGGTCCATTCCGATGGCTTGTCGATGAGCAGGATGCCGCTGGGGCCGCCAGTACGGCGGCGCTTAGGCATCCGGGTGTTCTTCCCGTTCTCGCGCCTGGGCTGCCGTTTGGGCAATAAGCGAAGCGAGGTGCGCGCCCCGCTCCAGTGACGGGTCGAACTGGAATACGAGCTGCGGGACATTCCGCAGCGACACCCGGTGGGCAAGCAGCCCGTGAAGGAACGACGCTGCGTTCTGCAGCCCCGTCAGGACGTCCTTGCGGGACTCTTCATCGCCGAGGTGAGAAACGAACACGGTTGCCCGCCGGAAATCCGGCGAAACCTGCACTTCCGTCACGGAAACCAGTCCGTTATCCACGCGAGGGTCTTTCACCTCGCGCTGGATAAGGTCGCTGATCTCTGCGCGCAACAGTTCGTTGACGCGTTCGGTACGCCTGCTCATGACAATCGCCGGCCCTTTCGCTGGAGGGCGCTAGTTGACCCGCTCGTCGTGGAAGAATTCGAGCACGTCGCCTTCCTTGAAGAGGCTGGAGTCGGCCAGCAGCACGCCGCATTCGTAACCCGTTTGCACCTCGCGCACGTCGTCCTGGAAGCGCTTGAGGCCTGTGCACGTGGTGCGGGCGACTTCCACGTTGTCGCGCATGACCTTCACCATCAGGCCACGCTTGATGGTGCCATCGAGCACGAAGCTACCTGCGATGCTGCCCAGGCGGCTGGACTTGAAGACTTGGCGAACCTCGGCGTGGCCATCGACAACCGGTTCGTAAACCGGCTCGTACATGCCCTGGAGCGCCTTCTCTACGGATTCAAGCAGCTGGTAGATGATGCTATAGCTGCGAATCTCAACGCCCATGGCATCGGCCCGCTTCTTGGCTGAAGGATCGATCCGGGTGTTGAAGGCGAGAATTAGGCCGTTCGAAGCTTCGGCGAGCATGACATCGTTGTCGCTAACGGGGCCTGTGGCAGCGTGAATGATCTTCACCTTCACTTCTTCCGTGCTCAGCTGCTCGAGGGAGCTGCGAAGCGCCTCCGTGCTGCCGTGCACATCCGCCTTCACGATGATGATCAGTTCCTTCAGGTTGCCCTTGGAGATCTCGTTGAAGAGCGAGTCGAGGTTCACGTGAGCGTGGCCAGTTTGCTCCTGCTCTTCACGTGAACGCTTGCGGGCTTCGACAATGGCGCGGGCGGTCTTCTCGTCCTTGACGACGCGGAAACGGTCGCCGGAGTCGGGTACCTCCGTCAGGCCGATGACGACGGCGGGGGTGGCCGGCGGTACGTCTTTGACCCGTGTACCGAGGTCGTTGGTCATCGCCTTGATCTTGCCGCTGATTTCGCCGACCACGAACGCATCGCCCTGGTGCAGCGTCCCGCCCTTCACCAGGAAGGTGGCTGTCGGCCCCCTGCTCGGGTCGAGCTCGGCTTCGACCACGACACCGTCGGCTTCGCGGTTGGGGTTGGCCTTGAGTTCGCTCACCTCCGCGATGAGGTTGATTGCGTCGATGAGGTCTTCAAGGGCCTTGCCCGTTTGCGCCGAGACCGGCACCGCCACAACGTCACCACCGAAGTCTTCGACAACAACGCTGTGCTCGGTCAGGTTCGTCTTCACGCGGTCCACATTGGCATCGGGGAGGTCAATCTTGTTGATCGCCACGATCATCGGGACGCCCGCAGCCTTCACGTGGCTGATGGCTTCGATGGTCTGCGGCATCACGCCGTCGTCTGCGGCGACAACGAGCACTGCGATGTCGGTGACCTGTGCGCCACGGGCACGCATCGCAGTGAACGCAGCATGGCCGGGAGTGTCGATGAAGGTGATGAGCTTGCCGTCGCGCTCAATCTGGTAGGCGCCGATGTGCTGGGTGA
>CAZDZP010000120.1:2766-8038 GCA_964509855.1 uncultured Anaerolineaceae bacterium
CCGCCAGCCTCACCGGCCGCGACCTTCGTCCGGCGAATCGCGTCAAGCAGGCTGGTCTTGCCGTGGTCGACGTGGCCCAGGATCGTCACCACCGCCGGGCGGGGCAGCAGGCTTTCTGGCGCGTCCACGATTTCTTCTTCGACCGGGACTTCGATTTCTTCGACGAGCGTCGCGACGTCCGCTTCCACGGGGTCGAAGCCGAGGTCCACGGCGACGATAGCGGCCGTGTCGTAGTCAATCGTCTGGGTTTGGTTGGCCATGACTCCGTTGGTCATGAGCCGCTTAATCACCTCGACAGCTGTGACGTCCGTCAGTTCAGCGAGTTCGGCCACCGTAATGGCACGTGGGATAGCGAGTGTTGGAGTGGTTGGCGCGGGTGCCTGGGTCATTCGACGATACCTCCGTCTGTCGGCAGGGTTGCGGAAAACGAACGCAAGGCGTCGACATCCTCTTGAGCCGGGGAAATTCTGAGTGCAACTGCAATGGTACCGCGTTTGAGCGCTTTCTCCCAGCAGTTGCGCGATTCGTGCAGGTAGGCGCCACGCCCGTTGGCTTTACCAGAAGGGTCAAGGCTTACCTTGCCTTCCGGGGTCCGAACGACGCGTAGCAGTGCGCGTTTGCCTTCGCGTTGACGGCAGGCGATGCAGGTGCGCTGTGGTATGGGCCGCGGCCGTAAGCCGCCGCCGGTGTCTGACACGGGAACCCTCCGCTAGTGGATGCGCCCCGAGTAGTCGATCTCTTCCATGTCCTCTTCCACTTCGTCGACGAAGCGGGGAGCACGCCGATTCTTCTTCGCGGCAGCCTTCTTGGCGGGCGTTTCCTCTTCGTCGGGGCGCTTGGGAAGCACGTCCTCGGCGAATCGGATGGAAGACGGCCGGTCCTCTGGCACGACGGCTGCAGGGACTTCGTACTCTTCTTCCTCTTCCTCCTCGCCGTAGTCCTCGGACTCGCGCTCGTCACGGTCCGGAACGGGCATGGAGGCCACTGCTGCGGCGAAGACGACCTCTTCTTCCGTAGGCCCATCTTCGGCTGAAGCGGCCGGGCGTTCGGAAGGAAAGACGGGTGCGGTTGTCGCGGCCGGCACCACCACTTCTGGTTCCGGTTCTGCGTATTCGGCGACAAGATCGATGTCCGGCTCTTCGCCTGGGGCTGCAGGCGCGAAGGACGAGGCGGCAACATCTTCGCCAGCGGCCCGCGCTTCGGCAGTCGATTGGCTTTGGATGTCGATGTTCCAGCCGGTGAGCTTCGCGGCGAGGCGGGCGTTCTGCCCTTCCTTGCCGATGGCCAGCGACATCATGCTGTCGGGCACGGTCACGAGCGCCCGGTGGTTGTCCGGGTCCGCCACGGTCTCAAGAATCTGCGCCGGGCTCAGGGCGTTGGTTATGAACGCCACCGGGTCCGGGTCCCATTTGATGATGTCGATGCGCTCGCCACCGAGTTCGTTGACCACGTTTTGCACGCGGGCTCCACGCGGGCCTACGCAGGCGCCGATGGGGTCGATGCTCGGGACGCGCGTGTGGACGGCGATCTTGCTGCGGTGGCCGCCTTCGCGGGCGATCGACTTGATTTCGACAGTCCCGCCGCGGATTTCCGGTACTTCGAGTTCGAAGAGGCGGCGAATGAGCGAACGATGGCTCCGAGAAACGATGATGGGCGGGCCCTTCGCCGCGTGCATCACTTCGAGAATGACGACCTTCGCGCGTTGACCGGGGCGAAGGTGTTCGTTTCGAATCTGTTCCGAAATGGGGAGGGCGGCTTCCGTGCCACGACCGAGTTCCACGATCACCTGGCGCGATTCGATGCGCTGGACGGTGCCGACGAGCAGCTCCCCTTCCTTGCCCGCGTACTCTTCATAGACAGCGTCGCGCTCAGCTTCACGCAAGCGCTGCAGCACCACCTGTTTGGCCGTCTGCGCGGCAATGCGGCCGGCGTTTTCGGGAATCTTCCGTTCGAAGTCGAGTACATCGCCAGCCCGGGCATCGGGCTTGTAGCGGCGCGCATCCTCAACCGTCATTTCGACTTCGGCGTCTTCAACTTCTTCAACGACGGACTTCTGTTCGTAGGCGCGAATGTCGCCGGTTTCGGAGTCGATTCGGACATACACGTTGGGGGCTTCTTCGCCCTCCCGCCGGTACGCGGACGTAAGTGCTGCCTCAATCGCATCCAGCACGATATCGCGTGGAAGGTTCTTCTCGGCAGCCAACTGGCTGATCGCTAGCAGAAAGTCGCTCTTCATATCCCCCAACAAAAAAGTGGACCCTTGGGCCCACTTCATAATGAAATGCCTGCCGCGAGTATAGCACGCTAGAAGTCAAGTGCTACGTCGCCGGGTCGCCCAATCCTTTGCGAACTTCGGCCAGCACCCCCTCCAGCGGGACGATGGTCGCCTCGCCACCAGTTCGAAGCTTAAACTCCACGCCGCCATTCTTGAGCGCACGCGGGCTCACCGTAATGCGCACCGGCAGACCGAGAAGGTCCGCGTCCTTGAACTTGATGCCCGGCGAATCGTCCCGGTCATCGAGCAGCACGGAAAGCCCCGCCGCTTCGATGTCCGATTCCACCTGCTGTACCGCCGCCGACACCTCTGCGTCGTCCCCGCCAATGACGACGATGTGGACGTCGAACGGGGCCACTTCCGATGGCCACACAATGCCGTTCTCGTCGTGATGCGCTTCGATCACCGCTGCCAGCATGCGTTCCACGCCGATGCCGTAGCAGCCCATCACCGCCAGCTGCCGCTGGCCCGCCTCGTCGAGGTAGTGCACGCCGATAGCTTCGGAATACATCGTCCCGAGCTTGAACACGTGGCCCATTTCGATGCCGCGCTGCACCTCAAGCCGGGCGTCGCACTTCGGGCATTGGTCGCCCGCACGGGCGAGCGCGACGTTCGCGATGATGTCGGCCTTCCAGTCGCGGCCGTGGTTCGTATTCAGGAGGTGTGCATCGGCCTTGTTCGCGCCCCCGACGAGGTTAGACGCCTCAACGGCGCTGTCATCGGCGACGATGAGCATTCCCGAAAGCCCAACCGCCGACGCCGACCCGGCGACGAGTCCATGGCGGCGAACCGCGCCATCGTCCATCGGCTCCACGTCGGTGGCCTTCAGTGCGTTGCGCAGCTTCGCTTCGTTGACATCCAGGTCGCCGCGAATGCTCACGAACACCGGCTTGCCATCCACCTGGTAGAACACGGCTTTGACGGTCTGCTGCGCTTCGATGCCCAGGAACTGGGCAAGGTCGGCAATAGTCTTGATGCCGGGAGTCGAGACCTCTTCCATCGGTAGCGGTTCGGCCGCAACTGCCGGCGGCTTCAAAAAGTCCGCCTTCTCCGCATTGGCGGCATAACCACATCCGGGGCAGAGCAGGATCTCGTCCTCGCCCACTTCCGTGAGGAACACGAACTCCTGGCTGTCCTTGCCGCCGATTGCTCCCGAATCAGCCTCCACAGGCACAACCGGTACGCCTGCGCGCTTGAAGATGCGGACATAAGCGTCGAACGCATCCTGGTACGACTTGTCGAGCGACTCCCAGTCCGGGTCGAAGCTGTAGGCGTCCTTCATGAAGAATTCGCGCAGGCGGATGAGCCCACCGCGCGGACGCTGCTCGTCGCGGAACTTCGTCTGGATCTGGTAGAGCGTCATTGGCAGGTCGCGATAGCTCTGGATGTTCCGCGAGGCGAGGAAGCTCATCACCTCTTCGTGTGTCGGCCCCAGCACGAATTCGCGCTCCCGGCGGTCCTGGAGATGAAACAGGGTGGCGCCCATGGTTTCGGCGCGGCCGCTTTGTTCCCACGTCTCCAGCGGATGCAGCGCTGGGAGATGCACTTCCTGTGCACCGTAGCGGTCCATTTCCTGCCGGATGATCTCTTCGAGCTTTCGGTGCACCCGCCAGCCCAACGGGGTGTAGCAGTACAGTCCGGCGGCCAGCGGCACCACGAGACCCGCACGTAGGAGCAGCTTGTGGCTGGGCAACTCTGCTTCGGCAGGGGCCTCTCGCAGGGTCTTCAGCATCATTTTGCTCATGCGCATGGCGGACGGGTTCCTCTCGCTGGGGTGCCTTGGAACGTTGCGGCCCTTTGCCGCCGTGGTCAAGGGATTGTCAGCTCCGGCGCGGGCGGGATAGTTCGTCCGAATCGAGCAACACAGTGACCGGCCCATCGTTCACGAGCGAGACCACCATGTGCGCCCCGAAGACGCCGCGCTCGCACTGCGACCCTTCCGCCACGATGGCTTCGCAGAATCGTTCGTACAGTTCGTTGGCAAGTTCGGGCGGCGCAGCGCCGGTGAAAGACGGCCGGTTGCCCTTCCGCATATCGCCGTAGAGCGTGAACTGGCTGACGCAAAGTACCGCCCCACCGGCGTCAATCACCGAGCGATTCATCTTGCCTTCGGTATCTTCGAAAATGCGCAGCGCGGCCGTCTTTCGCGCGATTTCGCGGGCGGTCGCTTCGGTATCCCCCGGCGCGACTCCGAGCAGCACCAACAGCCCGCCGTCAATAGCGCTGACCTGGGCGCCGTCGACCGACACGCTCGCGCTGGTGACTCGCTGCAGCAGTGCTCGCACGCCCGAGTTCGGCTAGGTGGCTGCGGGTTCGGGGGAGCTGCCGCTGTCGGCAGCCTTCTTGGACTTTGTCGTCGTCTTCTTCTCGGCCTTTGCTTCGGCGGGAGCGGGGGAATCCGACTTGGAATCCTTTGTGTCCTTCGTGTCCGAATCGACAGTGGTCGTCGTCGACTTCTTGCTGTCGGTGATGTACCAGCCGCTGCCCTTAAACATCACGCGCGGCGCATGAAGGACACGCTTGGCGACGCCTGTCTTGCACTTTTCGCAGGGGTGTTCGGTGGCCGCTGAAAAGGACTCACGAAGCTCGTAGCGCTTCTTGCAGCTTTTGCATGCGTATTCGTAGGTCGGCACGGTCAACCTCGGGGGAACCGGATGGTGGTGTGAAATGATCATTCGAGCCTTGGCACTCGAAAGTCAAGAGTGCTAAGGGAACTGCCGCACTGTGCCACCACGCAAGGCTGCGATATCGTTGGCGGCGGAGAGGTGTCCGAGTGGTTTAAGGAGCTCGTCTTGAAAACGAGTGTGGCAACCCCACCGTGGGTTCGAATCCCACCCTCTCCGCCATTCTCATTTGCCTCTTCGCCCTACCGTTTCGGTTCGTAGCGAGGGGTCTTCGCGCGGTCCGCGGGGTCGTTCCATCCGATGAAGTTCGGCTCGCGCTTTTCGGCGAAAGCAGCGCGCGATTCCATCAGGTCGCTCTTCGCGCCGTGGTTCT
>CAZDZP010000121.1:0-8037 GCA_964509855.1 uncultured Anaerolineaceae bacterium
CTCAGCCTGCACACCTACACCACGGTCACCAGCATCATCGCGCTCGATAACGTGCTCGACGTGCTGGAGGGTCGCGCCCGCCCCGAAGTTCGCGACCCCGCCCGCTACTATCTCTCCCTCTTCGGCACCCCCGGCGACAAGGCCTGGGCATGGCAGTTCGAAGGGCACCACGTCTCCCTGAGCATCAGTATCGTGAACGGCGAGGTTGTCTCCGCCACGCCCTTCTTCTTGGGCTCCAACCCTGCGGAGCTGCACCACAATGGCCGCCGCGCCTGGCGGTTGCTCGCCGAGGAAGAGGATGCCGCCCGCGACCTGCTGACCCTGCTCGACCGCGAGCAGCTGCAACAGGCCGTCATCAGCGATGTCGCACCGCCCGACTTCGTGCTCATGAACGCGCCGCGCGTGCCCCAGTCCATGCTTCCCGGCGAAATCCGTGGCGTGCCCTCAACCAACGAAGCCTTTGACCGCCTATCCACCGAAGAAAAGGAACGCCTGCGCTTCCGGCTCGACGCGCCCGCCGGCATCGCCCCCGCCGCGCTCAACCGCGGCCAGCAGGAGCGTCTCGCAGCACTGCTCGCCGTTTACATCGACCGACTGCCCGAAGAACTTGCCGTCATCGAACGGGCGCGCATCGGCACGCATCTTGGCGAGATCCACTTCGCCTGGGCGGGCAGCACGCAGGTCAAACACCCCCACTACTACCGCATCCAGGGCCCCGGCATTCTCATCGAATTCGATAACACCCAGGACAACGCCAATCACCGCCACGCCGTGTGGCGCAACCCAGCCAACGACTTCGGCGGCGACCTCCTGCGGGAGCACCTTTCGGCCTCGCACTAGTCCTATCCGGTAAACGCGAAAGGGGCCGCGTGAGCAGCCCCTTTCGCACGTCTACGAAAGCCTCGCTACGCGCCCACCATCTTCGTCGCCCCCGTAACTTCCGCCATCAACCGCAGTCCCGCTGGCTGCGTGGGCGAAAGCAGCATCGTGCCCACGCCAGCGTCTTCCCACGCGCGGAAGCGCTCCTTGATGCGCTCCGGCGGCCCCACCAGCGCCATCTCATCCGCCAGTTCGTCGGGCACGGCCGCCTCCGCTTCCACCTTGCGGCCCTCCAGATATAGGTCCTGGATTTTCGTGGCCGCGTCGCCGTAGCCGTACATCACGCACAGGTCGTTGTAGAAGTTCTTCCCACGCGCACCCATGCCGCCCATGTACAGCGCGGTGCCCGGCTTCGTCTTCGCCAGCGCCGCCTTGATTTCCTCGCTGCTATCGCCGGTCACAATCACGCTGCAGGTCGCCACGATGTCGAAGTCCGTCATCGACTTGCCGCCACCCGCTTTCGCGAAGCCCTCGTCCAGCGCCGGCTGGAACACTTCCTTCTGCCGGTAGGGCGAATAGAACGCCGGCAGCCATCCGTCCGCGATTTCCGCCGTCAGCCGGATGTTCAGCGGCCCGAGCGTCGCGAGGTACACCGGCATATTGCGGCTGTGGAGGATACTCTTCAGCGGCTTGCCCAGCCCGGTCGCACCCGGACCCGTGTACGGCAGCTGGTACATGTCCCCCTGGAACAAAACCGGTTCCTCCCGTGCCCAGATGCGCCGCAGGATTTCCACATATTCCCGCAGGCGCTGCGACGGCCGGTCGTAGGGCTGCCCGTGCCAGCCTTCCACCACCTGGGGCCCGCTGTTGCCCAGCCCGCAAAGGAAGCGCCCGTCCGAAAGCGCGTCCAGCGTCATCGCCGTCATGGCGGTCATCGCCGGCGTGCGGCCCGGCATCTGCATGATCCCGGTGCCGATCTTGATCCGCTCCGTCTTCCCGGCGATGTAGGCCAGCGGCGTCACCGCGTCCGAACCGTAGGCTTCGGCGGTCCACACCGAATCAAAGCCCAGCTGCTCGCATTCGAGTATGAGGTCCATGGGCAGCCGCAGCTGCGGTCCGGAATAGCCGATGTAGAGCCCGAGTTTCATGGTGATTTCTCCCCGCGCGGCGCGCAGTGTGTAGTGGTTTGTGGAGCCACATCCTATCGCCAATCTGCTTCGTGCGCTGGCAACATCTCATCCCCCGAAAGTCTCGCTCGCATTGCGCTCGTGCAGGCGTAGAATCCACCCACTTTGGTACAGGAACAGGTTCACGAGCACGCTGCGGAACCACCACCCGCGTCAGCGGTCGACACCCCCGTCGACGAGTCGCGCAATCCCTTCGCCATACCCGACTACCGGGCCTGGTGGGCCGCATCGCTGTTCGCCGCCATGGGGCTCGGCATTGCCGTCGTCGCGGTGCCGCTCTTCATCCGCGACCGCGTCGCCGAAGACGACCGCGCCATCGCCATCGCCGCCGCGCTTATCGCCCAGACCCTGCCCGGCGCGCTCCTCGCGCTCGCGGGCGGCGTCTTCGCCGATCGCATCGATCGCCGCCACATCCTTACCGTTGCCTTCGGCCTGGCCGGGCTCGTCGGCGCAACGTACGTCGCGCTGTCGGCGCTCGAAATCCAGCAGATCTGGCCCATCCTCGTGCTTGCCGCCATTTCCGGCGCCGCCATGGGTTTTGCCAACCCCGCGCGCCAGAGCATGGTCCCGCAGATCCTCAGCGGCTCACGGCTCCAGAACGGCATCATCCTGGGGAACGTGGTCTTCCTCGCCTCCATGCAGATGGGCGGCCCCGCGGTTGGTGGCCTGCTCGCCGATGGCCCCGGGCTGACCGTCGCCTTCGCGGTGCAGGGGACGCTGCTGCTGTTGGGCGCCGGGCTCTTCGCCCGGCTGCGCTTCTACCCGCTGCCGCCAGCCCGCGGCAACGTCCGCAGCGACCTTGCCGCCGGCCTCGCCTACGCGCGCAGCAGCCCGCAGATCATGGCGTTGCTGCTCATCGCGCTGCTGCCGGGCGTGTTCTTCGGCGGACCCATGACGGTGAACATGGTCATCGTCGTCGAAGACGTGCTCCGCGAATCCGACAGGTACGTCGGCATGCTCTTCGGCGCGTTTGGCGCCGGCATACTCGTGTTTTCGTTGCTGCTCACCGTGCGGCCCTTGCCCCGGCGAGGGTTCATCCTCAGCCTCGCACCCATCCAGGGAGGCGTGGTATTCACGCTCTTCGGCCTCAACGAATCGCTTCCGGCGGCTTTCGTCCTCATGTTTCTCTTCGGTACCGGCGCGGCCGTCTTCATGAACCTCGCCATCACCCTGCTCCAGGAGACCACCGAGCCCGCCATGATGGGCCGCGTGATGAGCATGTACAGCCTGTCGTTCCTCGCCTCGTCACCGATCGGCTTCGCGTGGGCGGGTGTCACCTCCAGCCTCTGGGGGCCACAGGTTTCGATTGTCACCAGCGGCGTGGGAGTGGCCGTCATCGGCGTGACCATGCTCGTCTTCAACCGCCACCTGCGCGCCATGCCCTGACGAATCGCGTTCGGGCCCGTTGGCGCGCGCCGGTCCCCACTGGCTAGGATTGAGGCAGTCACTTCCCAATCCGGAGCAGCCGTATGCCAGGCATCGCACTCAGCGTTCTCGACCAGTCCCCCATCCGCAAAGGCGGCACGCCCGCCCAGGCGGTGCGCGAAACGGTCGAACTCGCACGCCACTGCGACACCCTCGGCTACACCCGCTACTGGATCGCCGAACACCACAACTCCGGCGGCCTCGCCTCCGCCAGCCCCGAGATCCTCATCGGTCATGTGGCCGCCGCCACGAGCGGCATCCGCGTCGGCTCCGGCGGCGTCATGCTCACCCATTACAGCGCGCTTAAGGTCGCCGAGCAGTTCCGCATGCTCGAAGCGCTCCACCCCGGCCGCATCGACCTTGGCCTGGGCCGCGCCCCCGGCAGCGACCGCCGCACCGCCGAAGCTCTCTCGCCGATCGGCAAGCAACTCCCCGTCGACCAGTACCCCGGCCAGCTGCTGGACCTCGAAGGCTACCTTCGCGGCGAACTCCCGGGAGACCACCCCCACCACGGCATTCGCGCCATGCCCTCGGGCGAAACCATGCCCGAACTTTGGCTCCTCGGTTCCAGCCCCGCGAGCGCCCAGTACGCCGCCGAACTTGGCTGGGGCTTTTGCTGGGCGCACTTCATCAATCCGGAAGGTGGCGAACGCGTCGTCCAGGCCTACCGCGACAACTTCGAACCGTCCGATGTGGCCACGGAACCAAGGGTGTCCGTCGCCATTTCCGCCACCGTCGCCGAAACGGACGAGGAGGCCGAACTTCTCTCGTGGAGCCGCTGGGCCTGGCGGCTGCAATCTCAACAGGGTCGCGGCGGCGGCATCCTTTCGCCCGAAGAGGCGCAGTCGCTGACCTACACCGAGCCCGAGCTGGACTTCATCGCCTTCGCCCGCACGCGCTCGAACTTCGGCAGCCCCGGCACCGTCGCCGCCCGCATCCGCGATATCGCGGAAGACTTTGCCACGAACGAAGTCATGGTCGTCACCATCACCTACGACTTCGAAGCCCGGAAACGCAGCTACGAATTGCTCGCCCGCGAAATGGGGCTGACACCACGGCATCCCGCCGCACACCTCGCCGCCAAGTAGCTCTGCCAGCGTCGCGCACGAAAAAGCCCGCGATTGTCGCGGGCTTGGGTCTGACTGCACTGGAGAGCGAAACTGGGAACTTCTCGACCGTTCCATGCCCGGTTGGGTGGCACGGTCGAAAGGGCACGCCTTCTGCAGGCGGCTTGCGGAACGCTGCGGGTTAGCTCTGCTGAGGCACCCCGGCTGGCTGCTCGTTTTGCTGGCTGTTCTGCCGTTGGGCGGCCTGCGCCTGTTCCATCCGGCTGGGGCGGCTCAGGTCGTACACGTCATACTCGTGTGCGGTGTCCGGTCCCATCTTCTCTTCGAACTCGGTGTGTTCTTCTTCCACCGGAGCTCCGCTGCTCCATGGCCAAATCTTGCTCATCACTGCTCTCCTCCGGAAGTTCGGCCTTCCGTGTGTAACATGATCGTAACATCGGCGCTTCTGGGGTAGTAGTTTATAGCGGCGATTTGCCACTTCTTTACTTCACCGACGCCTCTTCGCCACCCGGTGAGCATCTGCTGCAAGTGTGAACCCGCCGTTTCGGAATCGTGAGGTATTCGCCATTTCCCGCCGGTGGATGGTTACAATGCCGCATCCTATCGATGCGAGGTTAGTGATGGATTGGCGAGGTCGATATCAGGACAAGTTCGTCCCCCTGCAAGTTGCCGCGTCGCGCATCCAATCCGGGCAACGCGCCTGGTTCGGCATGTTCACTTCGAACCCGGAGTCGCTTTCCAAGGCCGTTTTCGCCCGCCGTGGCGAACTTCGCGACGTCGAGATTCACCACTACGTCTCGCCATTCCTCTGGGCCACGCCCGAAACGGCGCCCAGCTTCCGGCTTGTGACCGCGTTCACCACGCCCGCGGATCGGCAACAGGTCCACGGCGGCCTCGCCGACTATCTCCCGCTCGGCAACTTCCGCCAGTCGTCGATGCAGGAAGCGCTCGGCGACGGGTTTGACTACTGCTTCATCAAAACCTCTCCACCCGACGAAAACGGCTACATGAGCCTCGGCGGCGCACTCTGGGCCAACCGCACGGTCATGGACATCTCTCGCAACATCATCTGCGAAATCGATGAGCGCCTCATCCGCACCTTCGGCGAAAACTGGGTCCACATCTCCGAAGTCGACTGCATCGTCGAGCACGACCCTGCCGACGACATGCAGCCGTCGATCCCGCCGCGCGCCCAGGAAGTCATCGATGCCACCGAGGTCATCGGTACGCTCCTCGCCTCTGAGCTGATCAACGACGGCGACACGCTCCAGATTGGCTTCGGCGACGTTACCTCCGCCCTCGCCCTCTACCTCGGCGAGAAGAAGGAACTCGGCATCCAGACCGAGCTCATCCCCGGCGGCGTTGCCGACCTCGTCGAACGCGGCATCGTCACCGGCAGCCAGAAGCAAATCGCGCCCGGGAAGGTGGTCGGCTCTGCCTTCGCAGTGTTGCCACCCGATGAAGCAGCGAAGGTTCACATGAACCCGCGCTTCGAACTCTGGGACTTCTGCCACACCGATGACCTGCGCCTATTGGTGCAAGAACAGAACTTCGTTGCCATCAACAACGCGCTGCAGGTCGACATCACTGGTCAGGTTACGGCCGAGACCCTCGGAGGCAGGGTCTACAGTGGTCCCGGCGGGCAGACGGTGTTCGCGGTCGCCGCGTCATATTCGGAAGGTGGGCGCTCCATCATCGCGCTCCCCTCATCCAGCACCGTCGGCGACGTGCGCCAGTCCCGCATCGTTCCCGAACTCACGCCCGGCACCATGGTCACAGTCCCCCGCACCTTCGTGGACTATGTGGTCACCGAGCACGGCATCGCCACGCTCCGCGGCAAGACCGTTCGCCAGCGCATCGAAGAACTCACTTCGGTCGCCCACCCGGACTGCCGCACGGAAGTCCGCGAACGGGCCCGCGCCATCTACAACGTTTGACCGGCCGGAGGGCTCGCCCTTATTGCTGCACCAGCACCACGGGGTTGCCTTCCGGGTCCGTGATCCACGCCAGCGTCTGTCCCGTGGGCAGGTCGAAGGGCTCACGGGTAATTTCCCCGCCCAGCGCCGCTGCCCGGTCCAGCGACTTCCGCAGGTTGAGCACCTGGAAGTACAGCACAACCCGCGGCGTCGAAGCCTCGAGGATGTGGCCGCCCGGTCCCGGTTCCGGCCCCCCAATCCCCGCGGGGATACCCTTCAGCTTCCCATCACTGATGTCCCAGTTGAACATCTCGCTATAGAACGCGCGGGCCTTCGCCGGGTCCTTCGCATGGATCTCCCAGTGCACCAACGGCCGCGCCCAATCCTTCTCTTCTTCGCTCATTCGTTTGTCTCCTGCTCGCATCGTCTCGAATCGAATCGCGCGCAGCATACCCTCATCACTCATCACTCATTGCTCATTGCTCGCCGCTCTCTTACTGTCATAACCAGCATCAGGCCAGAGAAAGCCGGTCCCTATGCGACTCGTTCCCGACGCGAACGAGAGGGGTAAAGCCGAAAGGCGCCAGCTGAGGCGATTGTGGAAGCGCTATCGCGCGGTGTTCACCGCGTTTGCATCCCTGCCTCAGCCGCGGGGATTTTTCTTTTTCCGGCCAAAGGCCCGGGCCACGCCCGGTACATATCCACGGAGCAGCGTATGCCCACCGCACGGAAGGTCGCCATGCTGGCCGAAGTGAAGGACCGTATGGAACGGTCCTCAATCGCCATCAGCGCGGACTACCGCGGCCTCACCGTCGCCCAGATGACCAGGCTCCGCCGCGCCCTGCGCCCGGCCGGGGTCGAAGTCAAAGTCGTCAAGAACACCATCGCCACCATGGCCGCCGAACAGGCGGGACGACCGGAAATGGCCCAACTCCTGGCCGGTCCGTCTGCCATCGCCTTCGGCCTTGGCGAAGACCCCGTCCTGCCAGCCAAGCTGCTGGTGCAATTCCTGAAGGACGAACGCCTCGAACTCACGCTTCACGGCGCCTGGCTCGAAGGCAAGTTCCTCAGCGCCAGCGAAATCGAAGGCATCGCGAACCTTCCGTCCCGCGAACAACTCCTCAGCGATTTCATGGCCAAGACGCAGAGCCCGCTCTATGGCTTCGCCGCCCTCATGGAATCGGCACAGCGCAACTTCATTGGCCTTGTCGAAGCTCGAGCCGCCCAGCTTGAAGCCGATGGCGAAGCCGCCTAGTCACCCCCCAGAACCACACCGAAAGGAACACACATGGCAACCAAAGTAGAAGACGTACTCGAACTGTTGAAGGGCATGACCCTTCTCGACCTCCGCGACCTGAACAAGGCGATCGAGGAAGAATTCGGCATCACCGCAGCCGCCCCCATGGTCATGGCAGGCGCTGGCGCCGCCGCTGGTGGCGAAGCCGCCGCCCCCGCCGCCGAAAAGGACGAATTCAACGTCGTCCTCAAGTCCTTCGGCGACAACAAGATCAACGTCATCAAGGCCATCCGCGAAGTTGTTTCCGGCCTCGGCCTGAAGGAAGCGAAGGACCTCGTCGAAGCCGCACCTGCAAAGGTGAAGGAAGGCGCGACCAAGGAAGAAGC
>CAZDZP010000122.1:0-8024 GCA_964509855.1 uncultured Anaerolineaceae bacterium
TCATGGTGTTGCTTTCTATGGGAAGCGTCTCGGCGGCGAGCTTCCTTGTATCCCGACGAAGGCACAATCAGTGGTGGGCCACTCCAGCATTCGTAGGTTGGGGTGTGTGGATTGCGGTTCTTTGGATCGGGTTGCGCCGGCGAAGCGCGGAGGAAGTGCAGCGAAAGGTGGGCCAAGCCTCGCCAAGTGTGGGCGAGAGCGGACTAGAACAGCCGGTGGCGGCACTTCCCGTTGGGTTGCGAGACGTTCTGCTCACCCAGGTAATGGTTCTTTTCGCGTTCAACTCTCTCCTGCCTGCATTCGGTATTCCCGTTTTGTACGCCAGCGGGGGAGCGGTGGCCTTCATGGCATTGTGCCTGGCGCTGGGGGCAATGTTTGGCAACCTGCGAATGGTGCTTGGGATCCTTCTTTGGCAATCGATGATCTGCGTATTCGCGGTCGCAGCCGGGGAAATCTTGGGACTCGATTCGCGCCAGGCAGCCACACTGGGAGCGATCACCGTTGGAACACCGATGGTGGTGAACAACATTGCCTGGCGGCTACTGGGGGCGCGCCCCGATGCTGATGTTCGCCAAAACCTGGTCGTTGTGCTTATCGGGCAATTCATCTGGTTCGGCGCCGCGACGGTCTATGTACCATTGGAGCGACCGCTCATGGCGCTCATCTTCGGGATTGCAGCGCTGGCGCTTCTTGTTGACCAGCTTCGACCAAGAACAGCCAGTGCGCCTTTTGTGGCGGTACTTGGCACTCTTGGGGTTGCTTCCATACTCGTGGGCGAGCCCTGGCTCATGGCAACGCGGTTTGCTCTGCCGTTCTTGATGTTCCTTTTCGCGGTGCGCGAGATTGAGCAGGTCAAGCTGCGCAGAGCGCTGGCCGGTGAAGAGCTACCGTTGCAACCGGCAACGTGACCATTCCGAGAGCATGGCGGATTGTCGCCAGCTTTCCCTGCGCGTCTGGAGACGCGCGGCTACGAGGCAGCGGGAGGGGCGGGGATGCGTACTTCGCAATGGTGTAGGCGTGCCCCGCGACGGCGGTGCGTCGCAGCTACGGGGCGGGGACTTGTCGCGAATGCCGGGAGGCTCACGGCTTCCCCTGCGCGTCTGGAGACGCGCGGCTACAAGGCAGAGGCGCGCCGTGTGCGGGCGGTGCGTCGCAGCTACGGGGCGTTAGCTGATTGAGTAGCCGCCGTCGACGGCGATGGATTGGCCGGTGACGAAGTCGCTGGCGTGGGAGGCGAGCCAGACGGCGGTGCCGCCGAGTTCTTCGGGTTCGCCGAAGCGGCGGGCGGGGGTGCGGTCGACGATGCGCTCGTAGAACTTCTCGTCGGCGATGGCGGGGGCGGTCATGTCGGTGGTTATCCAGCCGGGGATGATGCAGTTGACCTGGATGTTGTCGCGCGCC
Organism: uncultured Anaerolineaceae bacterium; assembly: GCA_964509855.1. GTDB lineage: Bacteria > Chloroflexota > Dehalococcoidia > Tepidiformales > Tepidiformaceae > CAZDZP01. The sequence continues at coordinate 1,402 of CAZDZP010000122.1, forward strand.
CAGGCGACGGCGAGGGACTTCGTGAGCTGCACGACGCCGCCCTTGCTAGCGGAATAGGGCACGACGCGGGGGCTGCCGAAGAGCGAGTATTCGCTGCCGATGTTGATGATCTTGCCGCGGCCGAGGGCCTTCATCGAGGGGTGGACAGCCTGCGCGAAGACGAAGCACGCCTTGAGGTTGGTATCGACGACGGCGTCCCAGGTTTCTTCGGACATGGTTTCGGGGCGGCCGCCGCCGGAGATGCCGGCGTTGTTCACGAGGATCGCGGGCGCGCCGAGTTCGCGGGTGGTTTCGAGGACGGCGCGGTCGATGTCGGCGCGGACGGTGACGTCGCAGGAGATGGAGAGGCAGCGGCGGCCGAGGGATTCGATCTCAGCCTTGGTGGCGGCGAGCTTTTCGGCGTTGCGGGCAGCAAGGGCGATATCGGCACCCGCGCGGGCGAGGCCGAGCGCGATACCGCGGCCGATACCACCGTTGCCCCCGGTGACGATCGCGACAGATCCCTGCAGGTTGAACTCGTCCACTGGTGTGCCTCCGGCCGGTTCGCGTGCGTCAGTTTAGCGGGAGGGCGGGGAGCGGGCGCGGCCGAACGTGGAAGTTCATGGCACACCCCGCGCATCAGTGGATGCGCGGCTACGAGGGAGCGGCAGCGGCATGGGCTCCGGCAATGCGGCCGAAGACAGCGCCGCGGATGACGGAACTGGCACCTGGGTAGTTGAAGTAGAAGATCTCGCCCATGGGTTCGCCGGCGGCGTAGAGGCCTTCCATCACTTTGCCGCGCGTGTCGATGACGCGGGCGGTGGTGTCGCACTTCACGCCGCCGAAGGTGAAGGTAATGCCGCCGGTAACGGGGATGGCGATGTAGGGCGGGCTATCGATGGGCAGCGCCCAGTTGCTCTTGGCCGGGAAGATGCCCTCTGTGCGCTTGCCGTCGAGCCGGTCGAGGTCGCAGTCGCCAGGCTGCACGGCTTCGTTGAACTCGGCGATGGTCTGCATGAGGTCTTCGCGGGGGAGGCCCATCTGCTCGGCGAGGTCGCGCAGGTTCGGGGCTTCGACTGGCGGGCCGACGGGGCGCCATGCGCGCGCGAACTCTTCGCGCTGGTAGGCCTTTTGGTCGAAGATGCACCACGCCTGGCCGTCGGCTTCGTCGATGATGCGCTTGCTGAACTTGACGTAGGTGTGGTCGCGGAAGTCTTCGCCTTCATCGATGAAGCGCTTGCCCGCGCTGTCGACGAAGATGCCCATCTGGTAGTTGTAGAGCGCGGTGACGCCGCATTCGATGCGCGGGGAGCGGGCGTCGAGAACGGCGGAGTGGTAGTCGCCCCACTGGCCGGCGGGCTGGGCGCCGGCTTCCATGGCCATGCGCAGGCCTTCGCCGGTGTTGTAACGGCTGCCGCGCAGGATGAGGTTGTCGGCGAAGCGGCCGAGGTATCGGACGCGCATTTCGATGTTGGCCTGGAAGCCGCCGCAGGCGAGGATGACGCCGCCGCTGCCCATGATGTCGACCACGCCTTCGGGCGAGTGACAGCGCACGCCGACGACGCGCCGCTGGTCGTTGACGATGAGGTCGACTGCGCCCGTTTCGTAGGAGACGGCCACGCCAAGGCCTTCGAGGCGGCGGAAGAGGAGATCGACAAGTCCCTGGCCGCCGGACTTCGGGCTGCGGCGGTAGCCAGCGGTGTGGGGATAGCCGAGCTCCCATTCGAGGCCGAAGCCGGTGAGCCATTCGGCGGTATCGGCGGCGTTTTCGCAGAGCGTGCGCACGAGTTCCTGGTTGGCCTGGCCGCGGGAGATGCGCATGAGGTCGCTGTACATGTCTTCGACGGAGTAGTCGCGGACGCTGAACTCGTCGGCGACGTGGGGGAAGCGCATCTGGGCATCGGCGAAGCGCGTGTTGCCTCCGCGGTGTTCGCGGGGGGCTTTTTCGATAAGGACGGTGTTGGCACCGGATTCGTGGGCGGAGACGGCGGCGGAGAGGCCGGCGATGCCGCCGCCAACCACAACAACATCGAACTCGTAGGTTGCGCTTGCGCCGGGGGCGCCGGGAGAGACAGTCATGAGCGGGAAGGATAGCGGGACAAGGGAGGAGCGAGAAGGGAGAAGGGGTTGATGGCGGAGATCAAATTGGAATGAAAGGCTGGAGCCGGTGGGCTGTGGCAGCGGCGAAACGTTCCGCGGCACCGGGGGCGAGGTGCAGAAAGAGCCCGGGTTCGATGAGTTCGAGTTCCAGGAGGAGCAGGACACCATCGCGGTCTACGCCATCGACCCGGGCGTAGAGCGGCAATTCCGGCAGACGCCAAAGGACATCCGCCGCCTGCGCGATAATCCGCGGGGTGGCCGCGACAAGCTCATTTTCTCCCCCATACTGTGAGTTGATGCGGAACTCGCCGGGCTGCGGACGCTTGCGAACAGCGTGGGAAAACTCGCCATCGAAGAAGACGAGCGAGAGTTCGCCATCGGAAGCGACTTCCGGGACGAGTTCCTGGAGGACAACATGGGCCGGGGTTTCATTGAGCCAGTCGAAGTCGGGGGTTTCGCCTTTGGGTAGGAGCGTGACGTTCCTGCCACTCGCGCCGACCGAGGGCTTCAGCACACCATCACCGGGCAGTGCAGCGAAGGCTTCGGCTACGGCTTCGCGGTTCGGCTCGAGCAGCATCGTGGTTGGCACGGCGAAGCCCCACTCCTGGAGGTCGAGCAAGTACCGCTTGTTGCTGTTCCAGGTGACAAGCGCGGGTGGGTTCAGGAGCGAGGCGCCGCGCTCACCGAGGCCGCTAACCCAGTCCAAGAACTTCTCGTGATGCAGCGGGTAGTCCCACGTGGCGCGCAAGATGATGTGATCTGCGGAATCGAAGGGAGCCTGCAGGCCGTTCCACGGGGCGGCGGCGACTTCGTAGCCGTGCGGGACCAACGCGCCGGCGAATAGCGCATCGCTCGCGCTTAGTTCGGGCCAGGCTTCACACGTGACGAGCACGATTCGCGGCATTGCAAAATGATAGCGCGTATCAAGGCTATTCGCCGGCGAGGCGACCGTTTGGGGTGTGGTTGCTGATGGCGAACCAGAAGGCGTTGTGGCCGGGGACGCGAAGCAGTTCGGCGCCGTCTTCGGCGAGGAGTGCGCTTTCGCCCAGCAGCCACGTGCGCCCGTCGGCGGTGGTGGCGACGCCTTCGACGTGATCCCACGCGGTGAGGGACTGGCCGGCGAGGTCGTAGGCGCGGCCGCCGGAGCCGTCGAGGGTGCGCAGGACTACGATGTCCCGCCCGGCGATGGGTTCGACCATGAAGCCTTCGCGTTCAAGGGTTTCAATGGGGAAGCCGACGGTTTCGCCTTCGAGACGGACGGCAAAGACACGGGACTTGGCGTCGACCGGGCCTTCGCGGCCGGGCACGGGGAATATGGGCGCGGGGCTCGCCCAGTATTCGGCGTAGGCAACGCCCGGCCCGTAATCGCGGATGAAGCCGGTTTCGAGGCTGAGGATTTTCGTATCCGGGTGGAGGCGGCGCCATTCGCCGAGGGAGGTGTGGACGACTGGGAGGATTTCGAGCTGGACGCCGGTGCCCACGAGGTCGCCCCAGACGGGTTCGCCGGTGAACTGCTCCCAGAGGGAATTCGTGGTGGTGTCGTACATGAGCTTGTTGGAGCGGTAGAGCATGCCGCTGGTGCCGAATCGGTAGACCTGCCCGTTGTGGCGGCCGTCGTACAGGATGGCGGAGTTGCAGAGGGTGCAGTAGGCGAGCGACACGGGGACGCCGCCCACGGTGTCGTTCACCATTTCGTGCCAATCGATGATGCGGCGGGGGTAGGCGCGTGCTTCGCCGTTGATAACGACACCGATTACCTGGTCGGTATCGAAGGCCCACAGGGCGGCCTGTTCGAGCGTTTCCATTTTCGGGTCGTTGAGCGGCGGGATGCCGTCGACGACGACGCCGCCCCAGAGGATTTCCTGGGCGGAGATGGTGCGGGGTTTGTCGGGTTCGATGAAGCGGCCCATTTCGGGTTGAAGCGAGGTGACGAGGCGGTGCTTGAAACGGAGGTAGTCGATGGTGTCGTCTTCGGGGGAAAGGAAGCCGCGCTGTTCGTGCCATCCGAAGACGTAGAAGTTGCCGGAATCGCCGATGCGCCGCACGAGCTGGTCGTGCAGTTCGAAGGCGTAGGGGTTGGGCAAGGCGACGAGGTCGAGCAGGTAGGGGATGTAACGATCGTCGAACGAGTAGATCGCGTCGTCGAGGATGCGAAGTTGCTCGCCGGAGGGGCCGCCGTCCCAGCCGCCGAAGATGGAATCCCAATAGATCAGGCGCATCATGTCGGCTTCAGTGATGCGGGAGGCCGCGGCTTCGCGCGGGTCGCGGGTGGGGAAGGGGTGGGGAGTGGCGGTGTGCGTGGGGGCCGGGGTGCCCGTCCCGGTGCCGCAGGCGGCGGCGAGGAGGCCGAAGGTGGAGGCGAGCAATGTACGGCGGTGCATAGGAGTTGGTATCGGTGGGGGAGCGGGCGTTACAGGGTTGGACGGAGGGTGACGTGGATGGGTATTCCCATTTGTGATGACCCGTATGGACTAGGGACACGGTTGTGAATCTCGCCTACGGTGAGGGCATGGAGCAGCTGACACCCAAACAGAACGAAGTGCTGGCGCTGATGGCGAAGGGCCTGACCAATGGCCAGATCGCCGAGCGGCTTGGTATCAGCCTCGCCGGCGCGAAGTGGCATGTGAGTGAGGTGCTTTCGCGCCTTGGCGTCGCATCCCGCGAAGAGGCTGTTGCGGTGTGGAAGTCGCAACACGGCTTCCGGGCGCGCATGCGGGGTTTAATCGGCATACCCGTTTCACTGCCGTTCGTGGGAGGTGCCGCTGCTGTGGCAGGAGTTGCGGTGGTCGCAGTCGTTGCGGTCGCGATTGCGATTGCGGGCTCCTACCTGGACGGCGGAGACGATTCGACCATGCTAGGCGCCGATGACGTGGCCGAGCTCCCAACGGCGGCAGATGTGGTGTCGGCAGTGCCGACGCCGGAGCTTTCCCTCAAGGAAAGCGGGGATTGCATCATGCATGCGGTACCAATAGACACTGGCGATGAGGGCATTCGCCTCTGCGGCGGTGCACACCCGGGCCCCATCCAGGATTACACGTGGACCGCCAAACAACGAGGAGGAGTGGTCGAAGCGAGAGTCTATGCGTTGGTGCGCAACGATGTAGCGCAGGTGGCACTCTTCAGGGGCGACCAGCAACTGGCAATCGTCGATGTCAATTCGTTGCGGGACGCCATGAGTCGCCCGGTGTTCTTTTCTGGCGACTTTCCCACTACCCACGTGGACCTCGTGGCGCTGGACGCCGCCGGGCAAATACTCGAGCGGATTCCGATCATTTGGCCAAGACCAGACTTCGGCAGGGGCCCCAGCTTCGGTCCGCCAGAACGGTTCGTCGCGGAGGGCCGGGGCGCGGCCACTACAGTCGCATTTGGAGCAGGCGGAAGCTACAAGGAATACGCCTTCTACCTTCGTGTGCAGACAGCGAGCGCGGAAGCGACGACGCTGGAGCTGGTGTGCGGAGATGTGCGGGAGGAAGTTCCGCTTGACTTCCGGGGTGAGGACCACGCAGGGTTTGTGGTGAGCCCACCGGCGGGAAGCACCGAATGCCACTTCGACGTCGATACGACGGGCAACTGGCGGATCGAGAGCAAGTAGTGTGGCGCGTTTGCGTGGTCAGTTGGAGGGTGACGACCACGACATACCCAGCGCTCCGGCGGAGCGCGGCTACGAGGCAGATCAAGGCTTGCCCAGCGCTCCAACGGAGCGCGGCTACAAGGGGCGGCGACAGGGCAGTGGCTAGCCGGTGAGGAACTTCTGCGGCACGTCGTGGGTGATGGTATGGATGACGTCGTCGCTGACGCCCTGGGCGCGGAGTGCGGGGAGGGCGACGGTGGCGAGGTGGAGGTAGCGGGTTGGCTCGGGTTCCGGGTCCGGGGAGCCGGCGAGAACGGCCTGGGGGGCGTGGTCGTGACCGACCATGAGCTTCTCGGTCCAGCCGCGGTCAATGAGTTGCTTGAGGGTGGCGTTGCGCTGTTCCCAGTTGGGGCGCGGCGGCGTGCCGGGGTAGCGGTCCATTGAGATGTAGACGCCGGCTTTGAGCAGGTCTTCGATGTAGTCCGCGTCGGTGCTGTCGGCGCTGTGGCCAATGCAGATGCGGTCCATGGGGGCGCCTTCTTCCTGGAAGATTTCGACCTGGCGGCGGCCGACTTCCTTCGGCGCCCAGTGGTGGGTGCTGATGGGCGTGCCGGTGCGCTTGCAGGCGCGGGCGGCGCCGCGGAGGATGCGTTCGCCTTCGGGGGAGACGCCTTCGGCGTCGTTGGCGACCTTGATGGCGCCAGCCTTGATGCCGGTGTCTTCGATGCCGACTTCGATTTCGTGGACGAAGATGTCGGCGATTTCGTCGAGGTCGCGTTCCCAGAAAGAGCGGGGGACGTCGCGCCAGATGCCGGTAGCGACGATGACGTGCATACCGGTTTCGCTGGCGACGTCGCGCATGTACGTCACGTTGCGGCCGAGGTCGGGGGTGGTGAGGTCGATGATGGCGGTGACGCCACCGGCCTTCGCTTCGCTGAGTTCGCGGACGGCGTTGGCGCGGGTGCGGGCCATG
>CAZDZP010000123.1:0-7809 GCA_964509855.1 uncultured Anaerolineaceae bacterium
GTCTTGAGAAAATCAAGTACCGACTTCATGAGAGCGCGAATGCAGGTGTTCCCCGTGCAAGAGTCAGGGCAATCCCCATGCCCTTGTCCGCACAGTGGTCCTATACTGCAGGCGTGCTCTTTCGAATACGACGTTCGCGCTCCGACGACGGCGACTTCGCCGCCGATGAAGGAATGGCGCCCGAAGGCGGGTTCGCCATGCCACCCGAGGCTGATATGACCAATCCCGACATCCGTATTGCTTCGCAAAATGCCGCTCCTATCCCCTTCCGCGAACTGAAAGGGCAGGCCAGCGCCTACGACGCGCGCGCTGAACGCCTTGTTCTCGGCATTCGAGCGGAAGTCGAAGAACTCCGCGACGCGGTGGCCGCGCGGCAGCAGGTGGAAGAGGCGGTTCTGCGAGTCGACGCGGACGCGCTCCTACACGAGCCTGGACTGGTTGGCGCCGTGCCGCCCATGCTCATTGCCCGCCTTGTCGACGACATGCGCACGCGCATTGGCGAACTCGAAGATGCGCTCGAATCCAAATCTGCGGACCTCGAACGATCTGAGACGCAGCACGCCGCTCTCGAAAGAGACTACGCCGGGGCACAGAGCCGCCTCGATACCTTGCAAGAGGTTATCGCCGCGCTTCACGCCAACATCCAGGACTTGCGAGCCGCACGGGACTACGAGCGCCAGGTAGGCGTAGGTCCGTCGGAAGAACCAGCGGCGTTGCCCACCGGCGAAGAATGACGACCCCGGGCCTTATCCCATTCGACCGCGAAGGTGGTGACCTGACCGCGGAGCTGCGGCGGCTCCGGCGCGATGCTGAGCGCCGCTATACGGAAATGGACCTGCTGGTCGCTGCGTTGAACGAACACATAGGCGACTTACGCAAGGAACGCGACCGATTGATCGGCGATCTCGAACGGGCGCGCACGGAAGCGGATCGCCTGCGAACCGAAGTCGAGGCGCTGCGCGGCGGGTGGTTCATGCGAGGAACCAAGGGTCCACGCCTTCGCACACGCTGATTGGCGAGGCACGCTCGCTCACTGCGTCAGCGATTCGCCAGGCGTTCTTTCAGGCCAATGGTTACGGGAAAGCGGCCGACGTAGCGAATGCTTCCCGGCGCCAGCCGTTTATGCAGTTCCATCACCGAGCGCTCGGTGCGGGTAAGCCCAGGCAACGCCTTGCAGCTGACGCCTTCAACGCCCATGCCTGCCAGCAGTTCGCGAATTGGCGCGGTGGTCTCGAGTCCGCGAAACGGAAGGTGCGCGGCCGTCTCGGCGCCGTAATGGTGCCCGTGCGCATGGTCCGGGCCCCGGGACGCTTTCTTCGCCGCACGAGCTGCCAGTGTGCGCGCTCGCGACACGGCATTGATTGGTTTCTGGAGGCCATCGAACCAGGCGACTTCGCCGCCGGGGCGAGTAACCCGGATCCACTCGCGGAACGCCTGCTCAGGTTCGGGCATCGTCCACAACACGTGGCGGCTCACGACTGCATCGAAGCTTTCGGAATCAACCGGCAGCTCGAGGGCGTTGCCTTCGAGGAGCTTCGCCTCGACGCCGGCGAGTTTCATGCGTTCGCTCGCTCGTTCCAGCATGGCGGGGGTAAGGTCGACACCGGTAGCGCGGTGCCCGAGCTTGGCCAGTAGGACCGTGAGAAAGCCCGTACCGCATCCCACATCCAGCACATCGCGAGGCTGTTCGCCGAGGGTCGCACGCAACACGGACAGCCAAGCATCCTGAACCAATGGTGTCATGTGCCCGTGGCCGCGATCGTGATCGTAGCCGTCCGCGCCGTGCGTCCAGGCAGCACGGATTTCGTCGAGGATGTCTTCGCCGCTGCTATCGATCGTTGTCATGGCCCCCGCCTTTGAGTCCGTTGCTGGCCCAGTGAGGGCCGTTTTGGATACTACTGTGGGGTACGGGGAATGCAACCCGCTCCTCACCACGCAGGCATGCGGGCGTTGCTAGTGACGTTCGAAGTGCCCGGTGATGCGCTCCAACGCCAAACCGGCGGCAGGGCTTTCGGCGGAGGTCACATCGGCCTCGCTGGCGATGAGCACGAAGTGCACGCCCTTGTCCGCCCACGCTTTGCGCATCCCTTCAACGACGACTCGCAGGCCGGCTACCGCGGCTCGTTCGGAAAGGTCGGCGTCGTCGCGCTGAGGAGCCAGCACCACGACGAGCCCTCCGCCTTCGCGAACCATGAGACGGCCAAACGCATGCCCGAGAAGGAACGGCGCGGTCATGGTCGTGCGGACCGTGTGGTCCCACTCGTCGCCGGAAAGCTCTTCGAGTGGCGCTTCCGAAAGGATGCCGCTGTTGATGACCAGCACGTCGCAGCGTCCGAAGCGGTCGAAGCACTCGTCGGCGAAGGATGCGGCGGCAGTCGGTTCCCAGGCCGTCATCAACCGCACGAGATGTTCTCTGCCGATGGACCAGATTTCGTTCGCGATGGAGTTCACGGCGAACTCCTCGTCTTTCTCCATAGACACGGTGGCGAGGGCGATTGACGCTCCACCTTCCGCGAAGGCGACGGCGAGTGACCTGTCGAGCGGGGTGCCGCGTCCCACGAGCGCGACGACCTTGCCTTCGAAGCTGGTCAATTCAGCACAACCAGTATGCCGGGGAGAACCATGGCGAGGATCACCAGGATCGCAATGGCCAGGCCGATCGTGTTCCAGTCGCGACCGCCCGAACGATCTCCGTAGTACTTCTTCTCCCAGGTGCCGTCCATCAGATCCATGTCCCGTTCGTCGGGGCCGGGTGCATCCTCGTACTCGTCGTCCAACTCGTCTTCGTCTTCTTCGAGACCAAGAGGGATGACGTCTTCATCGTCGGGGGGCTTTGGTTGTTGTTGCATCAGTCCCCATGGTACCGAACCTTCCGGAGCGGGTCGCGGAAAGGCTCAGTCGCAGGCAGCCTTCTCTTTGGAGTAGGCGACCTGGGCCTGCAGCATGTCCTTCAAGTTCGGAACGTTCTCCTTCATCGCAAGCGAGTCGGGGTTCCAGAGCTGGGCGTAGTGCAGTGCCTTGCCGCAATGCAGGAAGGCTTCCTCCACCTTCACGACGATGACGGAACGGGCCTTCTTCGCGTCACCGTCGAACAATGCCAACAGCTCCGGGTCGACAGAAACGTGTGCCTTGCCGTTCACCCGAAATGTCTCGCCAAGGCCCGGTACCAGGAAGATCATGCCTACGGCCGGGTCCTGCACGATGTTCTGCAGCCCGTCGATGCGGTTGTTCCCGGCGCGGTCCGGTATCACCAGCGTCTTTTCGTCCAACACGCGCACGAACCCCGGGTAGTCGCCCTTGGGAGAGCAGTCCAGCCCGTTTGGCCCCGTGGTGGCGAAAACGAAGAAGGGTGAAGCGGCGATGAACTGCGCAGCGTACTCGTCGATCCGGTCCACCTGCTTGTGGATGACCAGTTCCTGCGGCGCATCGTAGTGACTGCGCAGGTCTTCCACGGTCCGTAGCGTGTAGTCGGTTCGACTTTCGGTTGCGTTGCTCATCGTAGTCACCCTTCCTTCGCGGTGGCTGCTCTCGCCCGGGTTACCGGACGTACCCAGTTTCGTCTCGTACTTCCGGCTTGTCGGCATAAGCGCGGCCGTCGCCGAACTTGCCGTCCCGCCAGTTTAGCGCGGCCTTCAAGCCCTCTTCGCGGGCGCGCTGCCCGAATTCCTTGACTGCCGGCGAAAGGTGAGCGCGGGCGTCGTTTTCGGCGCCAAGGCGTTGCATGGTGCGCGCACCCATCAGTTCGAGTCCCACGTTGACGATGCGCTTATTGGCGGAAAGCAGGTCCGTATCGATCATCGCCATGCGGTCGGCGAGCTGTTCGACTTCGTTTTCCAGCAGGTCAGCCGGTACCGACTTAAGCACAGCGCCGATCTTCGCGGCGTCCGCGCCGGAAATCGTGTCGCCGGTGAGGAAGAGCCGCTTCGCCCACTGCGGACCCACGTGGTACAGCCACATCTGATTGGGCAACGCGCCCATGGCGCGGGCTGGCGGGAAGCCCATCACGGCATCGTCGGCGGCGATGATGATGTCGCAGAGCAGCGCGAGGTCGGTGCCACCGGCCAGGCAGTAGCCGTGTACCTGGGCAATGACCGGGGTGTGCATGTCGAAAATCGCCATGCGCAGGCGCTGTGCTCGCTCGAGCTGCCACGCGTCGTCATCGAAGCTGGTGCGGCCGCGATAGACTGCCGTGTAGCCGTCGTCGCTCGCGCGACCGCTCGCGAGCGGGGTGAGGTCGTAGCCTGCGCTGAAGGCCCGCCCGGCGCCCTTGATGATGACGCAGTGGACGTTGGTGTCATTGTCGGCGTCCCAGAGCGCGTGGTTGAGTTCTTCCTGCAGTTCCAGCGAAAGCGCGTTCAGCTTTTCCGGGCGGTTGAGCGTGATGCGCGCCCGGCCTTTTTCTACCTCGTACTCAATCGTCTTGTATTCCATGTAGTTCCGAACCTCCTGTTGCGCGGCATTCTACGCGCGCGGCCGGGGTTCCTGTCTGCGGTACAATGGAGCGCATGACGGCGAAAGAAGCACCACGCGACTACATCGAGAGCCTGACCGAAGACGACGCAGCCGAACTGCTGATGATGATCGAGGGCAGTTCCTCTCGCCCTTACCTCACAGACGAACAAATCGAACGCGTCAGGCGGAGTCTGCAGCAACTGGATGAAGGGCAACGTATTGACCAGGGGGCCGTCGAGAAGTTGTTCGGCGTCACCGGCTGAAAATAGACTCGTGGCGCGTTGAGTGATCACCCGAGTCCCTTCTCTCGTTGCGGGAAATTCGCGACTACCTCCAAGAGGAGTCGGAAGCGCTCGCTTCCGCGCAGGTTCGGCGCATCGTTTTTGCGACGAGGCGTCTGGGAACATTCCCGCTTCCGGCAGGCCAATGGTAGTGGCGTTGGCGCCAGGTTTGAGGGAAGTCATAGTCCCGCCCTACAGGATTCTCTATCGGGCCGAAAGCCCTATTGTCGAGATTGTGTTGGTGGTACATGGTGCCAGGTACCTTCCGCACTTGTTGCACCAGCTGAGCCTATTCGAAGACATCGACCCGGCGCCGGGCGCGTAGGAGACGTCACACACAATCACGGCACAATGTGTTACGCTTAACACCGAATTGCGCACCTATGTCGCGGTCGAGCCTGTAGTAACACCCATGCTCCCGCCTTCCCGCTGCCCGGTGACTCCGGACGAACCCTCACCCACATTCGATGTCAGCGAGCGGGTTCCAGTGCGCCTCAACACTCTTTCAGGACGTACTGAACCCTAACCCATGCGAGATTTGCTGAACCGATTCCTCCGAAAACCGGCCTCTGAGCCACAACAGCCTTCCACTTTGCCCAGTTCCTCCCCTACTTCCGCCACCACAGCCGTGCTCGAAAGCCCGCCATCAACCCGGCCGGCCCGCGGCGACGCGCCAGCCAATTCTGACGCCGGCGATACCGACCATGCACCCCCTCGCCGCCGTCGAAGCCGCTCCCGCAAGCGTGGTGGCGCCGCCGGAACCGAGACCTCTCCTTCCTCCACGGACAACGCGCCACGAAAAGCCAGCTTCGATGGCCCACTTCCCGAGGCTTTCGCAGCTCTCGGCATCGAAGAAACGGCGCTCCGGGCAATTGCTGCCCTCGGCTTTGACATTCCTACGCCTATACAGGAACAAACGATTCCCCTGCTTCAGAGGGGTGACGACGTCGTCGGCCTCGCGCAGACAGGCACCGGCAAAACCCTTGCCTTTGGCATTCCGCTCGCTCGATCCATTGATCCGCAAGAGCGACAGGTCCAGGGCCTGGTGTTGGTACCGACCCGTGAGCTTGCCAACCAGGTGATGGAAACCATCGACCAATTGGGCAGCTTCTACGGCTTCGACACCGTCTGCCTCGTTGGTGGGCGAAAGCTCACGACCGACTTCCGCAACCTGGACGACCGCCCGAATGTGGTCGTTGGTACGCCGGGTCGCGTGATCGACCACATCAAGCGCGGCACGCTCGACGTCACCACGGTGCGGTTCCTCGTCCTCGACGAAGCGGACCAGATGTTCGACATCGGCTTTGCGCGCGACATCGATTACATCATCCGGCGCATCCCCCGCGAACGGCAGTCCGCGCTCTTCAGCGCGACGATGCCCCCGGACATCAAGGCACTTGTACGCCGCTACATGAACGAAGCCGTCGAGATCTCGGTCTCCGCGAACCAGACTCCAGCGGAAGGCGTGCAGCAGTTTTACTGCGAAGTGGCCGAGCGCGAGAAGTTCTTCGCGCTTCGCCACCTCTACGAAGAGCTTGAGCTTGGCCGTTCGCTCATCTTCCGGCGCACGCGCGCAGGGGTGGACCGCCTTGCTTCACAGCTCCAACAGGCTGGAGTTTCGGCGCGGCCGATTCACGGCGACTTGAGCCAGGGCGAACGCGACCACGTGATGAAGGACTTCCGCGGCGGGAAGCTCGAGTTCCTCGTGGCCACGAACGTCGCCGCTCGTGGCCTCGACATCCCCGACATCCAGCACGTGATCAACTACGACGTGCCCCAGAACGCCGAGGAGTACATCCACCGCGTCGGGCGCACGGCACGCGCAGGCAAGTCCGGCAAGTCCGTCACGTTCGTCAGCGAATGGGAACTCGAAGAGTGGGATCGCATCGTGCGCTCCATCAAAGGTGCGCGGCCCGAATACCTTGAGATGCCCACCCGCTGGGACTAACGTCCCCTCGTCAGCACCCCCGCGCAAGGCCGCTCCAACCACGGGCGGCCTATTTCGTGCGCGAAGTTCGCAGCCGGGGGAGGGTAATTCGCGCCGGGTCGCCGTACCCTGCTCACTCATGAAGCGCCGTGGACGCCCCGCTCATCCCGACCAGCTCACTCCCGCGGAGTGGGAAGTGACGAACGCGGTGCGCCATGGGCTATCGAATAGCCGCATCGCTCGCAAACGAAACACCAGCCTCGACGCCACGCGCTTTCACGTGGCGAATGCGCTGGAAAAGCTCGGGCTGAGCCGCAAAGAGCAGCTTCGGCATTGGCCAGGCGTGCCTGCAACGAGTCCCGTTTCCCGGAGGAGTTCGAACATGGCAGTAGTGCAACTTTCATCCATCGGCCAGGTGTCGCTCACGATCGACGACGTCGAACGTGCGGTCGCTTTCTACCGCGACACCCTCGGCATGAAGCACCTCTACACCTTTGGTGACCTCGCCTTCTTCGACTGCGACGGTACCCGCCTCTTCCTAACGCGCCCCGAGAACGGCTCCGAGGTGCGCCAGAACTCGGTGCTGTACTTCCGTGTATCGAACATCCACGACGCTGCGTCCGAATTGACAGGCAAGGGTGTCGCGTTCGAAGGTGCTCCGCACCTCATCCACCGGCATGAAGACGGAACCGAGGAGTGGATGGCGTTCTTCCGCGATTCCGAAGGCAACCTCCTCGCCCTCATGGAGCAGGTGCCGCCAGCGTAGTTCGCGTGCGATAGACTTTCGCCATGGATGAAGCGCGGGTTCAACAGTTGAGCCGCGACTATGCGCGAAAGCTCCTTGATGGGGAGCCGTTCAACGACGCCGAGTACGAGCAGTACCTAGCCTACCTGGAATACCGGGAGGCTGCAGGTCAGCCGCTGCTCGGGCGCTTCGCTGGCCCCGATCGTTCCACCGACACGGTCTACGGCCGCGCGCGATACCCTGGCGCAGGAAAACATCGTTGGTTCGCCCGATTCCACCATCCCCGGCGAACTCGTGAACACCGGCGCCAGGGCCAAGGCCCAGGCCGACATCATTCGCGCCCACCAGCTCGAATCATCCGGTGGCCTCACCTACGCCGAAATGGGCCGCTTCGCCCTTCCCGA
>CAZDZP010000124.1:0-7642 GCA_964509855.1 uncultured Anaerolineaceae bacterium
AACCACCGTGCGGCTGCCGAGGCCCTTGGCGCGAGCAGTACGGATGTAGTCCTGCCGCAGCACCTCGAGCATCTGTGCGCGGGTGAGGCGCATGAGCGTTCCCGAAAGCGCGAATCCGAGGATGATCGCCGGGGTCAACACCTGCTGCATGTTTTGCCAGGGGTCGGCCCAGAAGCTCTTGTATATCACGGGGAACGAGTAATCGAACCACCTCGCGCTGAATGCGATGACGATCGTCGCGAGGAAGAAGGACGGGAGCGCGAGCATGCCGATGGCCGTACTTCGCAAGGTGTAGTCCCAGGCGCTGTCCTGCCGGACCGCCGAGATGATGCCTGTTGGAATCGCGATGAGCGAACCGAAGAACATCGCGAGCAGACCAAGCTGGAAGCTCGCGGGCAGGCGCCGTCGCATTTCGTCACCAACTGGGCGGCTACCGGCGATCGTCGTGCCCAAATCCCCCTGGACAGCGTTCGATACCCAGCTCCACCACTGCTGAATGTAGTTCTTGTCAACGCCGAGCCTCGAACGTATCTCGTTCTCGTATGCGACGCGGCCGATATCGTTTCGAATCTGCAAGCGTTCGGCCGACGGTTGGGCTGCCATGAAGGAGCGCCGATCTTCAGCCCGCTCAAGATTGACCCCTTCGGCCGTGGCTTTGGCGGTGTAGGTCGGGTGTGCAGCCAGGATGTCGAACTCCGCCTGCTGGCGCTGTCCGAACGTCGCAGTCTCCGAATCGACCGGTTCAGTGCCGGCCCATGTCGGATTTTCGAGCTCTTCGTTCACAAGCAGAACGAAGGTTTCGTTGCCCCCACCCACCGAGTTTTCGGCGAGCAAGATGTCTACTGCATCGCCGGGGAGAAGCCGGACCATGCCAGTGACTAGCAACGAAACCCCGAGAAGAGTAGGTATCATCAACAACAAACGGCGGATGATGTATTGAGTCACGCGTCCCCCCTTGACGAGTGCGATGGAAGAGGGGCGGCGGTCTCCTTCCGGAAGCCGCCGCCCCTCCAATTGCCCTGTTGTTGGGCTGCTCTATCCGCGAGCGATGCGCTCGTCCGTGAAGTACGCGAACGAGTTGGTCGACAGGTGGACGGAGTAGCTGTTCTTGGACCAGTAATTCTGGACCCACGGGTTGGCGAAAGCATACCCTGCGGCCGCAGTGTACGGCACGTGGAGCATGTATTCCGCCATCTCTCGCTGCATATCCTGGATATAGGAGACGCGCTCTTCGAGATCGAGAATCTGAACCTGCTCGTCGATCATCTCGTCGATGCGGTCCATTTCGTCGATCGGTGCTCCGCCCCAGTTGTGGCGGGCGGAACGTGAAGACACGTTGCGAGAATAAATGTCGTTGGGGTCACGCGGCGAGCCGATCAACGGCCCGATGCCGATTCCCTCCGGGATGTTCCCAAGGTAGGTCGACTGAATGTACGAACCGTACTCCTCTTCGATGTTCCAGCCGATCTCGCGCATGGTGGAGGCCCAGAACTCGATGCTGGTACGCATGGCCTGGCCGTAGCGGTCGACGTTGCCCGTGAGCTTCATCGTCACTTCGTCCGAGCCAGTCGCGGCCTCCATGAGCGCACGCGCCTCCGCGGCATCAAACTGGAAGTACTTGGCATTCTCGCCGAAGGCGTCCGACTTCGGTGAGATGTAGTACGGCGCAAGGTTGGTCGAAAGGCCTGAATACCAATCGCCCTGGCCTGTCTGGTCGAGGAGATCTTCCACGCCGGTGCGGTTCATGGACATCGAAAGCGCCTGGCGCAGGCGCTTGTCGCGCCAGCGGCCGCCGTCGTTGTCGAAGTTGAAATAGAAACCGCCGAAGGCACCGTTGCCGAAGAATCGCTCGTGACCGTTCACGACATCGAGCTGTTCCTGGGCGTTGTCGAACACCGAGCCGCCGAGCGTGGAGAAGTCGAAGTCGCCCGACTGCAGACCCGCGAGGATTCGCTGAGGGTCGTTGAAGAGCGCACCTTCGATGGCTTCGAAGTACGGGGCCGGGCCAAGGTGCCAGTTCGGGTTGCGATCCCAGCGCATGGCTACGCCCGTCTCCCATTCGCGGAAGACGTACGGGCCGGTGCCGACCGGGTCGGTCTGAACCTGCTGGTTGTTGATGATCTCCACGGGGATCAGCCACGCGCCTTCGGGCGACGACGCAAGCGTCGTCAGGAACGGCGCAAACGGCTCGTTCAGCGTGAAGACAACGGTAGTTTCGTCCGTGGCTTCGACACTGGCGACGGCGGCCTGGTAAACAGGCGCGTTCTGGGAGATCGAAAGGAAGGCTTCGTACGACTGTGCGAAGTCCTCGGCCGTGACCTTGCGGCCGTTCATGGGCGCCTTGTCGTGGAAGGTCGCGTTTTCGCGAATCTTGAAGACGTAGGTCAGCGGGTCCGGCTGTTCCGGCATGCCGTCTGCAATGTCGCCGTCGAGCGCTGTGTAGTCGTCCGGCGAAATATTCTCGCCCGCGAGCTCCGTCAGCAGGCGGCTGTAGTGCAGCGTCGCCGGGTGCTGAGCCAGGTAGGTCAAGTTCTCAAACGGGAACAGCGTTGGCGGATCGCCGGTCGACAGACCCTCCAACGGGTAGCGGGCTGTGCCGCCCTGCTTCGGACCCGACGGATCGGGTGAAGCGCCAGGAGTTTCACCTGCACCCGGTGTTTCGCCTGCTGCAGGGGTATTCGTCGGCGACCCGTTGTCGTCGTCGTCATCTCCACCGCAACCTACGAGCGCGAGGCCCGCGGCCCCGGCACCGAACGCGGCGCCGGTCCCGAGGAACCGCCGTCGCGATGAACGCAGCTTCCACTGCCTGTCCCAATATTCACTTGGCATAAACTATGCTTCCCTCCAATAGTTGCCTGCGTTGCCGTGCACCATCAACGGTACGAATGGCAGGGCAGGCTGGATGGAATATAAGCACGAGTTTCGCCGTGGGCAAGGATAGGTAATGGTGGGCACGCTTCGCGATTCCACCTCAAATGGGTGTTTTTGCTTTCTTCCAGGAGCCTGCGGAGAGTACCCCCGCAGGCTCCTGGGGTGTTAGTTCAGCTCTATCCGCGGGCAATCCTTTCATCGGTGAAGTAGGCGTAGGCGTTGGTCGCGGTGTGGATGGCGTAGCTGTTCTTGATCCAGTAGTTCTGCACCCACGGGTTGGCGTAGGCGTAGCTTGCGCCAGCGGTGTAGGGCACCACCAACAGGTATTCGGCCATCTCGCGCTGCATGTCCTGCATGTACGCGATTCGCTCTTCCAGGTCGAGGATGACGCCCTGTTGGGCGATCATCTCGTCGATGCGTGGCATTTCGTCGATAGGAGCGCCGCCCCAGTTGTGGCGGGCTGACGACGATGCCAGGTTGCGCGTGAGGATGTCGTTGGGGTCACGCGGTGAACCGATCAGCGGCCCGATGCCGATGCCTTCCGGTATGTTCCCCAGGTAGGTCGATTGAATGTACGAGCCGTATTCCTGGAAGACGAGTTCGATGTTCCAGCCGACTTCACGCATCTGACTCGCGTAGAATTCCCACGCCGTTCTCGCCTGCTGACCGTAGCGGTCGACGTTGGCGGTGACTTTCAGAGTTACTTGTTCGGCACCTGTCGCAGCCATCATCAGTGCCTTGGCTTCTTCCGGGTTGTACTGGAAGTACTTCGCGTTCTCGCCGAACTCGTCGGACTGCGGCGACAGGTAGTACGGCGACAGGTTGGTCGAAAGGCAACTGGAGAACCAGTCACCACGTTTCGTTTGGTCCAGGAGTTCCGCCGCTGCCGCGCGGTCCATGGACATTGAGAGGGCCTGGCGAAGGCGCTTGTCGCGCCAGCGGCCACCGTCGTTGTCAAAGTTGAAGTAGAAGGCGCCGAAGGCGCCGTTGCCGCCGAATCGCTCATGGCCATTCGTGACATCGAGCTGATCCTGCGCATTGTCGTAGAGCGAACCGTTGAGCGTTGAGAAGTCGAAATCACCTGCCTGCAGGCCGGCGAGAATACGCTGCGGGTCGTTGAACAGGGCGCCTTCTATGGCGTCGAAGTAGGGCGCCGGGCCGAGATGCCAGTTTGGATGGCGATCCCAACGCATAGCCACACCGGTTTCCCATTCGCGGAAAGCGAAGGGACCGGTACCGACCGGGTCGGTCTGTACCTGCTGGTTGTTGATAGTCTCGACCGGGATGAGCCAGGCGCCTTCAGGTGAAGACGCGAGGGTCGTTAGGAAAGGTGCAAAGGGCCCCTTCATGGTGAAGGTCAAGGTGCTTTCGTCCGTTGCCTCTACGCGATCGACAAAAGCCTGGTAGACCGGCGCGTTCTGCGAAAGCGAGAGGAAGGCTTCGTAGGACTGGGCGAAGTCCTCCGCTGTGACCTTGCGGCCATTCAGCGGCGCCTTGTCGTGGAACACGACGTTGTCCCGCATTTTGAAGACATAGGTCACGTCATCCGGCTGTTCCGGCATGCCATCGGCGAGGTCGCCATCGAGCGCCGTGTAGTCGTCAGGCGCGATGTTTTCGCCCGCGAGCTCCGTGAGCAGGCGGCTGTAATGCAACGCTGCGGGATGCTGTGCGAGGTAGGTCAGGTTCTCGAAGGGAAAGAGCGTTGGCGGGTCACCCGAAGATGTGCCCATGAGCGGATATCGCGCGGTGCCACCGACCTTTGGACCTGCCGGGTCCGGCTCCGCAGTCGCCGCTGGCGTTTCACCGGCCGCTGGCGTGTTGGTTGCCCCGGAGGCGCTGGGCGTGTTCGTTGCCGATGGTTCATCGTCGTCGTCCCCGCCGCACCCTACAAGCGCGAGGCCTGCTGCGCCGGCACCGAAAGCGGCCCCGGTACCGAGGAACCGGCGGCGCGATGCCCGCCTCTTCCATTGCTTATCCCAATACTCACTAGGCATAAAGTCTACGTCCCTCCTATAGGACCTGCGGAATTCCGTGATTCCTATGATTCATACGTCACGGACGCGCAGACGGACCTGACTATAAACAGGACTGTCATTCGCCGCAAGGTTCTCCTTATGGGACAAGCGCGGCCGGGAGGCCAACTTGGTGGTCACCTTGTGGTACTCCCGGCCACGAATCATTCCTTTCGCGAATCTATCCGCGGGCAATCCTTTCGTCGGTGAAGTAGGCGAAGGAGTTCGACGAAAGGTGGATGGAATAGCTGTTCTTCAGCCACCAGTTCTGCACCCACGGGTTGGCGAATGCGTAGCTGGCCCCGGCGGTGTAGGGCACCACGAGGAGGTATTCAGCCATCTCGCGCTGCATGTCGTGCATGTACTGGATGCGCTCTTCAAGGTCGAGGATCAGCACCTGCTCGGCAATCATCTCGTCGATTCGTGGCATGTCGTCGATCGGCTCCCCGCCCCAGTTGTGGCGGGCAGACGACGAAGCCAGGTTGCGGGTGAAAATGTCGTTGGGGTCACGCGGCGAGCCGATCAGCGGACCCAAGCCGATCCCCTCCGGGATGTTCCCGAGGTAGGTCGACTGGATGTACGAACCGTACTCCTGGAAGACCAACTCGATGTTCCAACCCGCTTCGCGCATCTGGCTCGCGTAGAACTCCCAGCTCGTTCGCGCCGCCTGCCCATAACGGTCGACGTTCGCAGTGACCTTGAGCGACACCTCGTCCGCTCCTGTGGCCGCCTGCATGAGCGCCTTCGCCTCGGCCGGGTTGTACTGGAAGAACTTCGCGTTCTCACCAAACTCGTCTGATTGCGGCGAGAGGTAGTACGGAGACAGGTTTGTTGAAAGGCAGCTGGAGAACCAGTCGCCCCGTTTCGTTTGGTCGAGTAGCTCGGACGCAGCGGTCCTGTTCATCGACATCGAGAGGGCCTGGCGAAGGCGCCGATCTCGCCAGCGGCCACCGTCGTTGTCAAAGTTGAAGTAGAATGCTCCGAACGAGCCGTTACCACCGAATCGCTCGTGGCCGTTCGCGACGTCCAATTGATCCTGGGCGTTGTCGAACACCGAGCCCGAAAGCGTTGATAGGTCAAAGTCTCCCGACTGCAGGCCGGCCATGATTCTCTGCGGGTCGTTGAACAGCGTAGCTTCTACGGCCTCGAAATACGGGGCCGGGCCAAGATGGAAGTTGGGGTTCCGGTCCCAGCGCATCGCTACGCCGGTTTCCCACTGCCGGAAGACGAAGGGGCCGGTGCCAACCGGGTCTGTCTGCACCTGCTGGTTGTTGATGGTCTCCACGGGGATCATCCACGCACCTTCAGGTGAAGACGCGAGCGTCGTGAGGAAGGGCGCAAACGGCCCCTTCATCGTGAAGACTACCGTGCTTTCGTCCGTTGCCTCCACGCTATCGACGGCGGCCTGGTACACCGGCGCATTCTGGGAAATTGATAGGAATGCGTCGTAGGACTGTGCGAAGTCTTCCGCGGTAACCTTGCGGCCGTTCATCGGCGCCTTGTCGTGAAACGTCGCGTTTTCACGAATCTTGAACACGTAGGTCAAAGCATCGGGCTGTTCCGGCAGGCCGTCGGCAAGGTCACCGTCCAACGCTGTGTAGTCGTCCGGTGCAATGTTCTCGCCGGCGAGTTCGGTCAGCAGGCGGCTGTAATGCAACGTCGCCGGGTGCTGAGCCAGGTAGGTCAGGTTCTCGAAGGGGAACAGCGTTGGCGGATCGCCGGAGGACATGCCCACGAGCGGGTAACGAAGCGTTCCCCCAACCTTCGGGCCTGCCGGGTCTGGTTCAGCGGTTGCCGCGGGTGTCTCTCCCGCAGCGGGGGTGTTCGTTGGACCGGAAGCGCTCGGCGTGTTTGTTGCCGAGGGTTCGTCATCGTCGTCGTCGCCTCCGCACCCTACTAATGCGAGCCCTGCGGCGCCGGCGCCAAAGGCGGCCCCGGTACCAAGGAAGCGGCGCCGCGATGCGCGCCTCTTCCATTGCTTATCCCAATACTCACTAGGCATGAATAGTTACTCCCTCCGATACAACTCACGCGGCGTTCACATAGAAATCTTCTATCACGAAACGGTCCCGTGGTCGCCGGAACCATAAATCCAAGGGAACGAAAATGCAAGCCCTGCTTATATCGCCTGCCGGGCCTCGGACCGGGCTTAGGATGAATTGTCCGCCGCGATCGCCACTCCCCGGTGGCCAAGCGTCCCCTCGCAGGGCCGACGTTCGGGGTCATTGGGTATACTCCCGCCCAATGTCGCAACTCGAACTGGCACTGCAAGACCTGCATGAGGCGCACCTGCTGGATCTCCAGGTTCGCATTGCCGAAACCCCGGCCCCCACCTTCGATGAAGGCCAGCGCACCGAGCTGATCGCTGAGATGTGGCGAGCGCAGGGGTTGCTGGTCACGGTCGACGCGGTTGGCAACGTCATCGCCACCCGTGATGCGTCCCTCCCCGGACCCTACCTCGCTGTTTCGGCACACCTGGACCACGTGTTCCCTCGCGGGCAGGACATTCGCGTACGCCGCCCCGGTGACGACTGCCCTTTCTGCGGTGAAATCGTTTCCGAAGACGAACTCCACGGCCCCGGCATCAGCGACTGCGCAGCCGGTCTCGCTGCGGTCACAGGGATCATTGATGCGTTGCAGGCACATTCCGTGGAGACGGCAGCCCCACTCGTCTTTGTGGCGACGGTGGGAGAAGAAGCCCTCGGCAACTTGCGCGGCGTGACAGCGTTCTTCGATAGCGAGTGGGGCGACCGCGTCGG
>CAZDZP010000125.1:0-7607 GCA_964509855.1 uncultured Anaerolineaceae bacterium
GCCGCTGGCCGCGAACATGCCGCCCACGCCGTGGCAAACGCTGATCTTCGCGCCGTCAACCTGCGCCGCAGCGGTGCCACGCATCTGGCGCACGCTCTCCTGGAGTGCGTACATCCCGTACATGCCGGAGTGCATGTAGCTCAGGCCGCCACCGTTCGTGTTCAGCGGAAGCTTCCCACCCGGGCGGGTGTTGCCTTCGGCGATGAAGGCACCGGCCTCACCGCGGCCGACAAAGCCGAGGTCCTCGAGGCCGTAGAGCGGAAGGTGCGCGAACGCGTCGTAGATCATCAGGTGGTCGACATCGCTATGGCTAATGCCGGCCTCGTCGAAAGCCTTCTTGCCGGAGACGCGGAACGCCTTCGAGCTCGTGAAGTCTTCCATCTGGCTGATCATCGGCGTCTCGACGCTTTCGCCGGTGCCGAGGATGTACACGGGCTTCTGCGGGAAGTCCTTCGCCCGCTCCGCCTTTGTGAGGATGAGTGCGCCGCCGCCGTCAGTTACGAGGCAGCATTCCAGCAGGTGGAACGGGTACGCGATCATGCGCGAGTTCATCACGTCTTCCACGGTGATTGGGTCGCGGAAGGTCGCTCGCGGGTTCATGCCCGCCCATTCGCGCTGGACCACGGCAACCATCGCGAGCTGCTCGTGCGTCAGCCCCGTCTCTTCCATGTAGCGAAGAACCGGGATGGTGAACATCGAAGGCGGGCCCGAAGGGCCGTAGGGCGCTTCGAACTGCCCTGCGAGGCTCGACGGAGCGCCTGCGAACCGTCCCACGCCAACGCGTGAGCGGCCGCTTTCGCCATGGGTGACGAGTACCGTGTTGCAAAGGCCGTCGTTGATTGCCGCAGCCGCGTGGCGGACGTGCAGCATGAAGGAACAACCGCCGACGGAGGTGCCGTCGGCGTAGGTGGGGGTGATGCCCAGGTAGTGGGCGAGTTCCACCGGCGAGTTGCCAGCGGTCGCAACACCGTCGATATCAGAAGGCTTCAGGCCCGCGTCGTTCATGGCGTTGATGGCGGCATCGGCATGCAGGCCAAGCTGCGAAAGCCCGGGGATGACACCAAGGTCAGTCGTTTCGGCGGCGCCAACGACGGCAATACTCTTCTGCTTCATCGTTTAGCCCTCCACCGGCCGGAACTTGGGGAGACTGATCGTCTCGGTTACGTCGTCGAAGCTCACCTGGAGCGGCATGCCAACTTTGAGCGCCTCCGGGGTCTGCTCCACGCCGATTAGGTTCGTCATCAGGCGCGGGCCTTCTTCCAGCTGCACGATGGCGATGGCATAAGGAGCATCGTCTTCGAAGCCGGGGGCAGCGCGGTGATTGATGACGTAGCTGTAGAGGATTCCCTTGCCGCTGGCGGTGAACCACTCAACTTCCTGGCTCGGGTCCTTCGGGAAGAAGGGGCGCGGTGGGAAGTAAGCTTCTCCAGTCTGCTTGCTGCGCTGAAGGCGAAGTTCGCCTCGCTTGCAGCCATCCCAGAATTCCTGGGTCTCGGGGGTTGGTTGGGGTAATGGTTTGCGGTAGTCCGCCAAAGATTGGCCCTGCACTTTCTATAAGAGTCCGGTCCATCGAAGGTTCCCGGCTCAAACTCTTGATGTCTACCGCGTGGGTGAGGGTAGGGCAAGCGGCAGCCGCGAATTGGCCCAGAAAAGCACTCGACAGTCACCCTGCCTTTGTGTGAAAGTCCGCACACAAGACATGTTGATTGCCTGGATTGTCGTAGCAGCCATCATTGTCGCCTCCGTCATTCCGGTGGGGCTGCTGCTGCGTCGTGGAGAAAAGCTTCCGCCGTCGATAGTTGCGACGGCGATCCTCCTGGTGGCGGTCATTCCCTTCGGCCTGGGTGTGGCCTTGTTTGGCACGTCGGACCGTTCGTCGGCTGACGGACCCCAGCCGTTTCTTGCTGCGGCGCTCTACCTGGCCCTGCCGCTATCGCTGCTTTGCGCTGCCATCTCGTGGCGCATGTGGTACGGACTTCGTTCGGCGGCACCACGCCGGCGGCCGAACACTAGGTCCGAAGCGTAAGCCCCCCGTCGATGGTCAGTCCGATGCCCGTCACGTAGTCCGCGTCGTCGGAAGCAAGGAACAATGCTCCTCGCGCGATATCGATGGGCTGTCCGAGCCGCCGCACCGCTGTCTTCTTCTCCCACACGCCGCGAATGTAGTCCTCGTCGAACGCTGCCTTGGTCATGCCCGTGTAGATCGGGCCCGGCAGGATGTAGTTCGCCGTTATCCCGAACTTCCCGTACTCCAACGCGATCGTTCGTGTCAGGCCAGCCACGCCCGCCTTGGAGGCCGCGTACGCCGCGAGCCCGTAGTCGGTGCGCTCCGCCATCACCGAGGCCACGTTGACGATTCTTCCCCAGCCCTGCTCCTTCATCAGTGGCAACACTGCTTTGCATAACAGGAACTGCCCGCGCACGTTCACAGCGAAGGTGTTGTCCCAATCCTCAATCGGGATGTCCTCCACATTGTTGCGTCCGCTCACGCCGGCGTTGTTCATGAGAACGTCGACCTTCCCGAATGCACGGATAGCCTCGGCGATGATCCGGTCTGCCGCGCCTTCGGCCGTGATGTCCTGCGCGAGCGTGGCGATGTGCCCCTCGTGTACCGAAGCGATCGCCGATTCCGGCCGGTCAACCGCCAGCACCTTCGCGCCTTCTTCGGCGAACAGCTGCGCCGTCGCTGCGCCAATACCCGAAGCAGCCCCGGTGACGACCGCAACCCTGTCCTTGAGCCTCATCCCGATACCCCGCCGTACAGCGTCTCCCGCAGGTTCAGCGCGAGGTTGCTCCCGTCCATCAGCATGTGGCGGGGGTTGAAACCGTTTGCCCGGACGGCCATCCGCAACTCTCCCGGCCGCACATCGGGCGGGATGACCACACCTGCGTTGCCGCCTGCATCGGTCGTTGCGGTGGCGACCTTCCCGTCGCGGTGGTCGGTCACGAGAACGTGGGCCCCCGCGATCGGTGGCCGCTCGCCGCTGCTGTCGGCGTCGTTGTCGAGCACGCTCACCTGCGCTGTTCGGCCGTCGTGCGCTACCTGGACCGCGACGTCCAGGTCGCGCAGGTACACGAACGGCTCCGTTGTCACCGCTTCGAGGCCACTCCGCTCCGGGATACGGGCCGGGTTCGCATTCAACGAAACATCCTGGATGGCCATGCCGTGGTCCGTGGTGATAACGAAGAGCGTCCCGTCGAGGAGGCCTTCGTCCTCCAACGTCTGTAGCACCACTCCGAGCAACCGGTCGCTCTCGTCGAGGGCTTCCCTTGCGCCCTCGTGGTGCGGGCCATAATCGTGCGCCGCCGCGTCGGGAAGGCTGAATTCGTGGTACACGAAGATTGGCGCGGGGTGGCTCTTGTCGGTGAACAGCTGGCGAGCCTGCCCCAGCGCGCGGTTGTCCACCAGTCCCATCATGTGGTGGCCGTGTTCCTGCAGTTCCTCGGCCCAGCGGGCACTCACGAGGTGGTCCGTCTCCATCGTCAGCTGCTTCAGTGTCTCGCGGTCGCCAACTAGTTGGCGCTCCAGGCTGGCATGGTCCGCCCCTCGTGTGCACGGCTCGTTGAGCGACGCTGTAAACGCGCCCTCCATCCCATTCCATGACCCGTACACGCGATGGAACGCCTCGAACAGCGTTTCGACATCACCACTCAGGAACTTCGCCGTATCGAACTGCTGTCCCTGCGGCGAAACTGTTTCCCTGGTTGCGCGAAGGTAGTAGCTGGGGTTCACGATGTCGTGGTGGCCGCTCCAGCAACTTGTGCCGATGGCGTTGTGACTGGGCCACGTGATGCTTGGGAAGTTCGTGACGCTGCCCCATTTCAGCATCGCGCCCCGGCCAATCAGTCGGCGCAGGTTAAGAATTGATCCCGGGTCGCGTTCCAGCCGGTACAACAACTCCGTGTGCGACTGGCCGTCCAGGAGGACGAGGTACACGCGCTCGGGCTTTTCCGCGCCGTCGTCGAGCACCTCTTCTATCACTCGACCGTCTTGCCGCCGGAAGTACACATCCGGCGCGACGCCTCGTTCGCTGCTCGTTCGCCCTGTAATGTCCCGGCCGTCGATCGCTGGGAAACCCATCAGCCGGGCAATTGTCGGAGCAACGTCGATTTGCCGCGGTTCCGCCTCCACGGTCACGCCCTTACGAACACCCGGCCCGCTGAAGATCAACGGCGAGCGTGACTGCACAACGTCCGAATTGCCGTGCTGACCCGGCTGTCGCCCGAAGGAGTAGCTCTTGGAGTTCACCACCAGGTCCGGCGCGTTGGGGCTGTCGAACAACTGCGAGATGCGCTCGTAGGCAAAGGGATAGCTAAGGTTTGCGGGCTCGATGAACGCCTGTTGCGGGTCGGAAGGATCCCTCCCCGCTGCCAACTCCTCGTCGTACGTGGCCAGCAACCGCGGATCCTGGTTCGCAATCGGGTTCTCGCCGGCAACCTCGACGATTTCGTAGTCGTAGCCTCCGGCGGGCAGTGCTCGCCGGACCCAGCGCACCATACCCCGGAGCGCCCAGGCTTCGTAGGTGCCGGTCCCGTCGCGGCCCTCGCGGTAGGTGGCGACGAAGTCCGTCCACGCTTGCCCCTCGTCCGAGGCGAGCAGTTTGTGGATGGCCAGGTTTCCGGACTCTTCCTGGTTGTGGTCGAGCCCTTGCCCGCCCTTGCGTTCCGGTCCCTGGATATACCCGGCCGGTGACTCTGCCGTCGTTGTCATGCGCGCCCTCCCAATGTGGCGCGCATGCTAGCACCGGCCCGCCATCGCCGGGATAACGTCCCGTTACACAGTCCACCCAACGAAAGGCTCTTCCGTTTGCACATCCAGCGCCGCCAGGCATTTGGCGGTCATATCGTAGAACGGTACGAGCATGGTCACTCCCACAGCCGTCTGCTCTCCCCAGGCATCCACCATCGCTCGGAACTGCTGCTCGGATGGTGGGTTTTCCCTTCCCATCGCGTCAGCGTAGTCCAACAGCACCTTCTCTTTTTCGGAAAACAGTTCGCTGCGCTGAGGATTGCGGAGCGCGTTGATCTGGTCGTCAGTGAGGCCGGCGTCGCGGCCAATGCGGACGTGCTGGTGCCATTCGTACTTGCTCTGCTTGTTGAACGCCGAGCGGAGAATCACCATCTCGCGGGTTGGCAGATCGAGCCCACAGTTCGCCCACAGGCCGTTGCCCAGCCGCAGATACGCCCGCAGCAGTGCGGGGTTCACGCCCAGCGCTTTGAAGATGTTCGGCGGCTCACCATCGGTTGCCACCGCGTCCCAAACGTACTGGAGTTCTTCGGGGAAACTGTCTCGTGTTGCTTGCGGTAGTCGTGCCATGCTGTCACCTCGCGCTGTTTGGATGCGAGTTTACGCGAGCCACCTTTCCTGGCTCGAACGGATTGGGTGACGTGCTAACGGCTCTCGGGCGCCCGGCGGCTACGATCTTTCTCGTCCGCGAGTTTCCACCACAGCGCTCGCCAGCGACACGTGGCTACCGACGCTGCCGCAACGGCTGCGAACGCCACCGCCAGGAGTGAACGCGAACCTTCGCCCCAACCAAGCCTGACAACGGCCTCCAACACCCACCAGCCAGCAGCAGCTGCTGCCACCCAGCCGAAGGCGCGGTAGGCGGTGATCACGCAGCGTCTCGGCTGGACTCTCGCTGGTACCGTTCGATGGTGCGCACGAAGACGTCCGCAATGTCCGGGTCGAACTGTGTTCCCTTGCCCCGGATCACTTCCTCAAAGGCCTGTTCGTAGGTGAGACCCTTGCGGTAGGGCCGGTCCGTCGTCATCGCGCTAAACGAGTCGGCGAGCACGAACAGCCGCGTCGGCTCAGGGATTTCGAACCCCTTCAGCCGCCCCGGGTAACCTTCGCCGTCGAATCGCTCGTGATGGTGGCGAACGAGATTCACAACCACGTCGTAGTCTGTGACAGCCGCGGTGATGGCCGCGCCAACAACCGGGTGCTCTTCCATCTGCTTGCGTTCGTCCAGGGTAAGGGGACCGGGCTTCCGCAGAATCTCGTCAGGGACCACGATTTTGCCAAGATCGTGAATCGGCCCGCCGATGGTCAGCGCGCTGATTTGCTCATCGTTGAAGCCGAGTTCCTTGGCCACCCGCAACGCGAGATTGGTCGCGTGGTCGCTGTGGAAGCGCGTGTAGCTATCGCGGCGGTCAATCGCTTTCACAAGGCTGCGAAGCGCCTTGATGTTGCTGACCTTCACCATGTTCTCTGGGCGGGTGGTCGGTTGCTGCGCCATTGCGAGGACGTTGTAGGCAGTCGATTTGTCGACGTACATGCGGTCTTCCGCCTTGGCAATCAGGTCGCGCGGCGTTTCGGCCCCGGTGAAGGATGCGAGCCCTGCGCTCACCCGTGTCGGCAATGCAATCGAGCTTCCGTTCACCACTTCGATGCGGTCGACCGCTTCGCGCAGCTGCGCCAGCGAGGCTTCCGCCTGCTCTTCCGAAAACCCCGGGTAGATGATGACGAACTCATCGCCGCCGAATCGCCCGAAGACTCCGGGTGCGGGGACTACATCGCGGAGTGACTCAGCGAGCCCGCGGAGCATCAGGTCGCCCTGTTCGTGTCCCAGGTAGTCGTTCAACAGTTTGAAGTTGTCGATGTCAACGTAGCCAACCATCAGCGGCTTGCCGCTTTCGCGGGCCTGCTTCACGGCCGCGTCAACGAACTCATCGATGTAGCGGCGGTTCGGCACGCCGGTAAGCGCGTCCGTGTAGGCGAGCTTCCGATAAGCCTGTGCCTGGCTCGCGTCGATACGCTGCTTGCGGTTGTCCAGGGCCTTGTTCAGTACGTGCCACAGGATTTCCGGGTCGAAGGGCTTCGCGACGAAGTCGTCGGCGCCAGCCTTCATCGATTGCACGGCAACGTCTACATCCACGAGCCCGGTAACGGCGACGATTCCGCAGGCAGGAAGCAGTTCACGCAGCCGTGCGATGACTTCTAGCCCCGAAAGGTCAGGCAGGCTGATGTCGCAGGCTACCGCGTCGAAAGTCTGGAGTTCGGCGAGCGCAAGGGCTTCGTTGCCGGTGGCTGCCAGGGTAACTTCGTCGGTGAACTGTCGCATCACCATACGAAGGAGGTTGCCAAGTGTCCGGTCATCTTCGACAACCAGCACTCGCAGTGCGCCGTTCCGCTCGAGCACTTCCACAGGAATCATATCCGTAACAGTCGGCAAGTTTCGGGTGACGCGTAAGCCCTTCAAACCCTAATTGATGCGTAACTTTCTTTGCGAAGCCGGTCGGCTCGGCCTACCTTCCGGTGGCTTAACCCAGATGAGCTCCGCTACCTGCGTCCCCATCACCACCTGGCGCTCGCCGAGGCGGGCCGTGACCGTGCCGCGGTAACTCGCAACATTTTCCAGCACCACCGTCTGTCCGGGCATGATGCCCTCTTCCCAGAAGAACTTGAGCAGTTGCTCGTCTTCTTCGAACACGCGGTCCACCACCGTGCTCTCGCCCTCTTGCATGTCGGCAAGCGTGAACATCGAAAGCGGTTCGTCGGGCGACATTCCATCTGGCGGAATCGGATAACCGAAAGGGCTGCGATCGGGGCGGCCAAGCGTTTCGTAAAGGTGCGGCTCGGTGATGTCCGAGATGCCGTGCTC
>CAZDZP010000126.1:0-7591 GCA_964509855.1 uncultured Anaerolineaceae bacterium
TGGCTCGAATGCCGGAACTCCCTTGAACCTCGTTGGCCATTTCGATCCCCCGGCCGAGACCAGCGACCCCGAAACCTTTCGCGACCACGTCGATGCCTCCGTGACCGCGCTGCTCGGGCTCCTTGGAATCGATCCTGACCCGGTGCAAAGCCGCGAGTACATCTTGCTCAGCGCGCTCATCGACGACGCGTGGCGAAAGAACCAGCCGCTCTCGCTGGAGGCCATCATCGGCCTCGTTGCTCAGCCACCGATGACCAAACTCGGCGCGCTGCCGTTGGATGTGGTTTACCCTCCCGGCGAGCGCAACAAGCTGATGTTCGCCCTGAACAATCTCCTCGCGTCACCGGCCTTCGCCGCCTGGCGCGAAGGCGAGGCCATCGACTTCGACCGCTGGTTCGCCCCGGTCGAAGGCCGCACCCCAGCGACCGTGGTCTACACAGCCCACCTCGATGACAACGAACGGACCTTCGTCACGGCCCTGCTGCTAGACCGATTCGTAGACTGGGTTCGCAACCAGCCCGGCACGAGCGAACTGCGCTGCCTGCTCTATATGGACGAAATCTTCGGCTACTTCCCGCCGACCGCGAACCCGCCGACGAAGAAGCCACTGCTCACGTTGTTGAAGCAGGCCCGCGCCTACGGCGTCGGCGTTCTGCTCGCCACCCAGAACCCGGTCGACCTCGACTACAAGGGGCTTTCCAACATGGGCTTTTGGGCCATCGGGCGCCTGCAAACCACGCAGGACCAGGCGCGCGTGAAGCAGGGCATCGAATCTGCCATCGTCGACGCAGGCCTCAGCGAATCCTTCGACGATCTCATCGGCGGCGTTCATCAGCGCGTCTTCCTCATCCACAACATCCATCGGCCACGCCCGGAACTCGTGCACTCGCGCTGGGTGATGTCCTACCTGCGCGGTCCCATCACGCGCGAAGAACTCCCGCGTCTTCCCGTCCTTCGCGAAACAGCGAGCGTGCCGCCTGCATCACCACCGGCGCAGGCGGCCGCAGAAAGCCCTGAGCCCCCGCCTTCCGCTTCCGCGCCTCAACCCGCTGGAACAACTGTCATGCCGCTCCCGAACCCATGGCGTGGCCGCTACCTCTCCCGCCGCGGCGAATCTGTCGCGCGCCCCTTTTTCTACGTCCACGCCAACGTTCGCTACAAGCTCGGCCGCTCCGACGAATTCACCGAAACGCGCCACCTCGCCTTTCCCCTCTCCGGTGCCAATTCCTGGGCGGATGTCGTTGAGCAGGATTGGCTCGAGACCTATGACAGCGAATCCACCGCCGAGCCAACGATGACCGTGGAACGCGAAGAACTACCGGGATTCGTGTTCTCCGACGGCCCTAAAGGGGCGGACCGCGCGCTAAAGAGCCGTCTTGATGACCGGCTCGCGGTGGACGTTTACTACGACGCTTTCGCCCGGATGTGGGGCCGCCCGCACGAGTCAGTTGACGACTTCGCCGCCCGCGTGCGCCTGTCGCCTGCAATGGCCGAACAGCGCCGCCGCGTCCAGCAACAGCTCGCCGACAAGCGCAACACGCTCTCCATCCGGCGGGAGGAGGCGCGCGGCCGCAAGTTCGAGAAGTTCACCCACCTTGGCGGCGCTTTGTTCGACGGGCTTACGGGGCGCGGCCGCCGTCGCTCAGCGCGCACCATCGCCAGTTCCATGGCCACGAAATCGCGGATGGAAGGTACCGCGCAGGCCCGCGTGAATCAGCTCGAGCACGACGTCTTCGAACTCGAGGAAAAGCTGCGCGCGCTCGACGAGATCGACCTGCTGCGCTTCGAAATGAAGACCGTGAAGCCAGCCCAGTCGGATGTTAGCGTCGTTGAACACGACATCCTCTGGGTCAGTTAATCATCTCTAGCGCAGCTTCACCGCCGTGCCGTAGGCGAGGATCTCGGCGGTTCCCTGCATCACTTCGGCCGTTGCCAGCCGCATGCAGATGATTGCGTCGGCGCCGAGCGCTTCGGCTTCCTGCACAAGCCGCTCCAGGGCTTCCTTTCGCGATTCCTGCAGAAGTTCCCGGTAGGCGCCGATTTCACCGCCGGTGATGTTCTTCAGTCCCGCCAAAATGTCTCGGCCGACGTTTCGCGCACGAACGGAGTTCGACGAGACCAATCCAAGGTGCTCCGCCACTTCGCGGCCCGCGACGTTCTCCGTGGTTGTAATCAGCATTGCTCTCTCCGGTAGGTAGTGATCTAACGGTACGGCGTCGGAACGTTAGCTGGCGATCAGGCTGCTCTATTGCCCGCCACCGCCAGCCCCCTGGGGAGCAGGCGTCACCTTTCGCCGCAGTGGCTCGGCGACGAAGAAGTACATCACCGCCGCGCCCGCCAGGCCTATCCCACCCGTTGCCGCCGTGGCCGCTCCCAGCGTGGCTACCGCCGTGATGCCGCTTATCACCAGCGGTCCCCCGGCCGTCCCAACGTCTCCAATGAGCCGCCACACCCCCAGGAATTCGCCGCGTCCCATCGCGGGCGAGAAGTCGGCCCCTAGCGTCATGTTGATGCCGCTGCCAAGTCCGTTCCCGAATCCCGTCACCAGGCCCGCGACAAGCAATGCCATGTAGCTGTCGGTGAAGGGGATCATGAGCATGCCGATCGACATAATCAGTAGGCACGGTATCGCAGTCCACCGCCGCCCAAAGCGGTCCATCATCACCCCCACGGGATAGAACAGCGTCATGTCGATAGCCGAGGACAGCCCGAAAATCACCCCGATCTCCCCGGGTTCAAGGCCAATGCTCGCCCCCCAAAGGGGAATGACCGCCTGTCGCGAGCTGCGCAACACCGAGACGGCGATCATCGCAACCCCGGCCGTCGCGAAGACATACCGGTGGTCGCGGAGCACGTGACCAATGTTCGGATGTGCCCCCGCTGCGTGGTGGTCCACCTTCGTCTTCGGTTCTTTCACCACCAGGAACATCGTGCCGGCTGCAGCCACCGCAAGCGCCGCCTGGAAGTAGAAGACGAACTCCAGTCCGAAGCTCAGCGCAGTGAAGGCACCGATGCAAAACGGCCCGACGAAGTTCCCGACGCGGTTAGATCCCCCGAGTAACGAAAGCACCCGCCCCCGTTGCTCCGGTGGCGAAACGTCCGTCGCGTAGGAAAGCCGCGCGAGCATCCATATCGACCACGAACATCCCATGAGGAACACGAGCGGCGCCAGCGTCCATAGGGATGTCGTCAGCCCTGCGCCGACTGCAACGACCGCGAGCAGAAGCGCGCCCACGAGCATTGCCCCTCGTTCGCCAAGGCGGCTGACGAGGATGCCAGCGGGGATATCGAATGCCATGGTCCCGATGCCGCGCAGTGCCACCAGCCCGCCGGCCACCGCCACCGACGCCCCGAGTTCGATCGCATACAGCGGCACAACCGGGATGATCGCCCCCTGGCCAACCGCGAAAAGAAACGTCGGAAGGTACACGGGCAGCATTAACGAACGTATTCGGAACGGCCGGGGTTCAGCGGGTGAAGTCACTGCCACGAAGCGTACCGCAGACGCCTGTGTGAAGCTCCATTCACAAACGACGAACGTGTTACGTCTTTGCATGCTACTGTTTGCTAGAGCGCACTAGAACCGTGCACCGTTGCCCTACCTCGATACTCTCCGTTTGTGCTGTGCAGGAGTGAGCCGAGAAAGGCCACACCCAGCTCGCATTTTGAAACGGAGAACCCCCGCTACTTGTCTATCGCTACCATCACGCCTGATTTCCAGGCGAACGAATCCGTGAGCCCCGAAACTGAAGAGCTCGCGACCGAAACCGGTCTTAAGTCCTTCCACGAACTTGGCCTTCTGCCAGAACTCGTCGAAGCGCTCGATAAAATGGGCATCACCACCCCGCTGCCGATCCAGCAGATGACCATCGAGGACGCCCTCGACGGTCGCGACGTCTGTGGCAAAGCCCAGACTGGCTCCGGCAAGACGCTTGCCTTCGGCCTTCCGCTCGTGCAGCGCATGACCGAAGCGAAGAAGCGACGACCCCGTGGTCTTGTCCTTGTCCCGACGCGTGAACTCGCCAACCAGGTTGCCGACGGCCTCGCGCCGCTCGCGGCAGCCCGTCGCATGTGGGTCACCGCCATCTACGGTGGCGCGTCCATCGTCCGCCAGATCAAGGACCTTCACGCTGGCGTCGAAATCGTCATCGCTACCCCCGGCCGCCTGAACGACCTCCTCGAACGCAAGGAGATTTCTCTTGCCGACGTGGAAATGGTCGTCCTCGACGAAGCCGATCAGATGGCCGACATGGGCTTCCTGCCCCAGGTTCGCGCCATTCTCGACACCATCGAATCGGAACACCAGACGCTCCTCTTCTCGGCCACGCTGGACGGGAGTATCGGAGCGCTCATTCGCCAGTACCAGCACGACCCGGTCCACCACGAAGTTGCCACCTCCACCGGCGACGACCAGTCGATTGAACAGCGCTTCATCGGCGTCGAACGCAGCGAAAAGGTTCGCGTTGCTGCCGCCATTTGTGGCGCAGCGAACCGCTCCATCGTCTTCGTTCGCACGAAGCACGGCGCCGACCGGCTTGCTGAACAGCTTTCCGCCGCCGGCGTCTATGCAGCCGCAATCCACGGTGGCCTGAACCAGAATCGCCGAGAGCGCGTGCTCCATTCCTTCTCGACCGGTCGCTCCCCCGTGCTGGTCGCCACAAACGTTGCCGCACGCGGTATCCACGTTGATGGAATCGACACGGTGCTGCACTACGACCTGCCGGAAGACTCCAAGACCTACCTGCACCGCTCGGGCCGAACCGCCCGAGCCGGCGCTGACGGCCTCGTCGTCACCCTCGTCCTCCCGGATGAAATGCGTGACGCCGATTCGCTCCAGCGTGGTGCCGGCACCAGCGTCGCAACGGTCTCCATGGGCCCCGACGACGAACGCCTTCGCGACCTCGCTGCTTGGACCCCTCCTGTGGCAACGCGTGAGAACCGTGCCCCCGAACGTGGTGGCCAGGGCAACTACGGCGGTGGCAACGAATTCCGCCGCGGTGGCGGTCGCAACGGCGGTGGGCGCAGTGGCGGCGGCCGCTCCAACTCGGGTGGCTGGAACCAGCGCCGCCGCTAGACTCCGCTACAACTGATACCTAAATGCGCCGGCGCCGAAAGGTTGCCGGCGCATTTTCGCGCGCACCATTCGGCAGCGAGCGTCTATGATGCGCGCCCATGAGTGGAGTACCCGACCGCAGCCTGAGCGTACGTTCGTATGGTGTCGCCGCCGCCTACGCTCGCTGGCTCATCAACGACACCGTAACCAACGCCGACCACATTTCGTCCCTTGACCCCGAAGGTATCGGCGTCTTCCTCGCCCATGGCGCGACACACGACGCCCAGCCTCCGCTCGAGGTGCCATCCGGCGGCATCCTCCTGACGGATGCGCCCGTGACCCCCGAATCCCGCACCCGCATCGCAGCCCTCGCGCTCGAATCGCGGGTAGTCTGGATCACCCCCTGGGGGCTCTCCTCCGATTGGAGCGAGCGGCCCGCCACCTCCCTCACGCTCCAGGCTGCGGCCGGGTGGATGTCCGCCGTCGGAGACCCGGATCGCGAACCGCTCAGCGCGCCCGGCTCCCTGGTCGAGCTCGTATCCGGGTTGTTCGCGGCCATCGAAGTCCTCGACCAACTACGGGCGCCGGCATCACCGGGGCTTTCCGTCGTCTCGATGGTTGAATCGGGTATGGCGACGCTCATCTACGACCCGGTGTCCTTCCAGTATGTTGGGCGACTCCGTGGCCGCGTTGGCAACCGCTTCAACCGCGCCCAGTCCACCATCGTCACCCTGCCCTGCAAGGACGGTTACGCCGGCATTCACGCAGCGCTGCACGGCCAGTGGCTCACGCTCTGCGACGTGATCGGCCACCCGGAACTCAACACCGACCCCCGGTTCGCCAGCCCGGCCGAGCGCATAAAGCACCTTCCCGAACTCGACGAGTACCTGGTCCCGTGGCTGGCAGACCGCGAGCGATTCGAGGTTTATCACTGCCTCGAAGCAGCGCGCATTCCGGCTTCGCCACTGCCCACGCTGGCGGAAGTACTGGACTCCCCCCAGCTACGGGCACGAAACGCCTGGCGCGAGGTCGAGACGCCGGCCGGGAAGAGCTACAAAGTCCCCCGCCAATCGCCGCGAGACCTCGTGCGCGTCCCCGGCGCTTCCGCGCAGCGCAGGTCCAGCGGGTCATGGCGCGAAGGCGCGCTCCGCATCGTGGACCTCTCCATGGGTTGGGCCGGTCCGATGGCCCCCTTCTTGCTCAGCGCTCGCGGCGCCGACGTCATCAAGATCGAAAGCCACCGCCGCTATGACTGGTGGCGCGGCTCTCGGCCTCCTGGCGACGACCCGACGCTCGCACTCCATGAGCGAAGTGCTGTCTTCAACTCGGTGAACCGCGGCAAACGTGGCATAACGCTCGATCTCACAACACCGGAGGGCAACCGCCTGGCACGCGAGCTCATTTCCTCCGCCGATGTCGTCGTCGAAAACTTCTCCGCCGGGGTCCTGGAAAAACTCAACCTCGGCTACGACTCCCTCGCTGAATCGAACCCCGGCCTCATCATGTTGCGACTCCCGGGATTCGGTTCGAGCGGTCCCGAAGGCTCCTACCTCGCTTTCGGCAACACGATTGAGGGCATGTCCGGGCTGACGTCACTCGTCGGCTACCCGGGCGGTCCGCCAACCATGCTCAGCAACGCCTTCGGCGACCCCATCGGTGGGCTGAACGGCACCGTGGCTATCCTCCAGGCACTCGCCGCGCGCGACCGCGACGGTCATGGCCGCTGCATCGAAGTTTCCCAACTCGAAGGCTTCCTGCCGATGGTCTCCGAAGCACTCGTCGACTATCAGCGAACCGGCGCGCTACCCGAACGCACAGGGAACCGCCGCGCAGGCTTCGCACCGTCGGGCGTCTATCCCTGCGCCGGTTCGGAGCAGTGGGTCGCGCTCGCAGTTCCATCCGACGGAGCCTGGTCGACGCTGGCCGCGTTCCCCGGGCTTGCGTGGGCCTCCGACCCAGACATGCGCTCTAGCGACGGCAGGGTTCGCCACGCAGACACCATCGACGAGCGCCTCGCTCTGTGGACCCGCGGCCTACCACGCGACGAAGTCGTCGCGATGCTGATGGGGGCTGGTATCCCGGCTGCACCAGTACTGAACGAGTCGGAACTCTTCTCGTTCCCACCTGTGCAGGAGAACGGCTTCTTCGTTGGCGAAGAGCGCGCGGTCGTCGGCTATCACCTTTATCCCTCGCTGCCCGTCGTCCGAGACCAGCGTCGCGTGGATGCGGGCCGCCCGGCCCCCACGCTCGGGCAGCACAACGACGAAGTCCTGTCCGCGATGGGTCTCGCCCTGAACGAAATTGCAGAGTTGGAAGCGAG
The DNA here is from genome assembly GCA_964509855.1 of uncultured Anaerolineaceae bacterium. Taxonomy (GTDB): domain Bacteria; phylum Chloroflexota; class Dehalococcoidia; order Tepidiformales; family Tepidiformaceae; genus CAZDZP01. The sequence continues at coordinate 7,374 of CAZDZP010000126.1, forward strand.
TGGGGTCATCGGCGCCGTACCTGCGTAGGCAGGGCGCCGGTGGTGATTCTACTTGGTCATGCCCCATTCGATGCTGTTGCGCAGCAGCTGTTGAAAGCCTTCGGTTTCCCACGTTTGCCGTAGTACCGGTGGCGTTTTGCCCTCCGGGTCCACGTTCGTGTCTACGAATGGCTGGCTATTCGTCGCAGGCGTGTGGCAATGCCCAAGCGCGATATACG
>CAZDZP010000127.1:0-7583 GCA_964509855.1 uncultured Anaerolineaceae bacterium
GGTGGAAATGCGGTAGTCCAGGTGGCTGTCGATGAGGCCGGTTTCGACCGCCATGGCCACCACCGATTCGCCGAAGACCTGCGCCTGCGAATCGCCGCCGACCCAAAGCCGCAGCGGTTCCTCGGCGGAGGGTTGGCGCACCGGGATGGGCTCGGGCGTCGCGGTTGGCGTGGCGGGTGGCTCCGGGGTCGGCGTTGGCTGGCCGGGCTGCGTCGTCGCGGTCGGTGTTCCGGGGCCTGGCGTCTCACCCGTGGTTGGCGTTGGGAACACGAAGTCGCCGTCATCGCCGCCACCACGACCGAGCGCATCGTCGAGCATCTTCCGCGGTTCGTCGAGAAAGAGCACGCCGCTAACCCACGCGACAGGTTCCCAGATGGCCACCGACACATCGCGCTCCGTGCCGAAAGGCTTTTGCTTGGAGCTTTCGAGGATGGAGTTGGCGTTCAGCAGCGCGCCGATGAGAAGCCCGGCCACGCCAATGGCCGCCACCCGCTTCACCGGTGACGGACGTTCTCCTCGCTCTCCTCTTCGTATGATCACGCTGTGCTGTCGGCCCTTTCCTTAGTCCAGGGTTAGAACTGGAAGTAGATGAACGGCGCCACGCCTTCGGGCCCCATTGCGTCGATGACGAGCAGTCCCACGCCCAGCGCCGCCGCCTGTACGGCTGGCGCCATGCGAGCGTAGTACGACTGCAGCCGGATGGTGAAGTCCCGCGGTATGAACTGGGCGGCGATGCTTGCCGCAATGGTGAGAAGAATCAGCGGCGTCACGAGCGGCGCATCGCCCCATGCGGTGAACATGCGCCAGATGATGGTCATGGCCGCATCGAAGCTTTCCGCCCGGAAGAAGACCCACGCGAGACATACCAGGTGAAAGGTAAGCACCCAGCGGAGAACGGGCCGTAAAGCCGGCGGGATGCCGCTGGTATAGCGCTGCACCCTCGGGCTTTCGCCCGCCACGCGCTCGCCGATCAGGTAGCCGCCATGCAGCGCGCCCCAGATGACGAAGGTCCACGCGGCGCCGTGCCACAGCCCGCCGAGCAACATCGTCAGGAAGAGGTTGCGCATGGTGAAAATCTTGCTGCCGCGGTTGCCGCCGAGGGAGATGTAGAGGTAGTCCCGGAGCCAGCGGGAAAGCGTCATGTGCCAGCGCCGCCAGAAGTCCTGGACGGACAGCGCCACGTAGGGCGAATTGAAGTTCTGCGGGAAGCGGAACCCCAGCAGCAGCGCACAGCCGATAGCGATGTCGGTGTAGCCGCTGAAGTCGGCGTAGATCTGGATTGCGTAGGCGTAGGTGGCGACGAGGATTTCGAGCGAACTGTGCTCTTCCGGGACCGCGTACACGGGGTCCACGATTTCCGTTGCCAGGTACGACGAAATCACCACCTTCTTGAAGAGCCCGGCGATGATCAGCCGGAAGGCCTCCGAGACGGGCACGAAGGCCGGCACCTTCGCCTGCAGCTGTGGCGCGAACTCGGTGGGGCGAACGATCGGGCCGGCCACGAGCTGCGGGAAGAAGGCGAGGTAGACCGCGAACTCGAGCAGCGACATGGGCTTAATGTGGCCGCGAAACACGTCCACGATGTAGCTGATCGCCTGGAAGGTGAAGAACGAGATGCCCACCGGCAGGGTTATCTGCAGCAGCGGCGGGTCGATGTTGATGCCGAGGTCGGCCAGCGTGTTGATGGCCGAGGTGGTAAAGAAGCCGTAGTACTTGAACCAACCGAGGATCGCCAGGTTCAGCGCGACCCCGAAGGTAAGCAAGAACTTCGCGGCGGTGGTCGGCGGCAGCCTGTAGTCAGGGTCGTCGTCGTTGATGCCTCTGCGCGTGGCGGCAAGCGCGATGCCAACGAGGTAGTTCCCCAGCGTTGAGGCGGCCAACAGCAGGACGAAGCGTTCGTCCCAATACCCATAGAAGAACCAGCTGGCCCCCAACAGGAAGAGGAGCCAGGGGATGCGGTGCTGGCGTATCCACCAGTGCACCGCGAAAACGATCACGAAGAAGATGGCAAATGTGATCGTGGGGAAGAGCACAGGCAAATGCCGTCGGGCGGAGTAGCGGCGGGGGCCGCCCGAGCCAGACTACCGTGACCCCGGCGACCGGGCGAACGAACTAGCAGCTACCCCAAACGTGGGCGTTGCCGAGGCCAAAGTCCGCCGATCGAAACGTTTACACAGAAATCATCCCAAATCACCCATTCGTACGTCGAAGCAAGGGGTGCCATCCACTACGCTCGAACGACGGTGTGGAGCCAGCCACGACGAGGAGTGTCCCCGGTGACGCAGGTAGCTAAATCGCGGAAGGGGCTGGCGCCTCCGCTTCGCTTCACAATCCCCGTTGTGGCTGTTGTCCTGGGCGTTATCGCCGCGGTGGCGTTGCTACTCAATTCCGGTAGCCCGTCGGCAAGCAACCATCTCCCCACCTCGCTTGGCGAAACATCTACATTCAGCGTGGGCGAGCTCGTCGGCGGACTTGTGACGGGTGCGGCGGGGGCCGTCGCGCCTCACCAGGGCGTGCCGAACCTGCGCATCGTGGCGATGGGCCTCGCAAGCGATGGGCCTGCGCCACCCCCACCCCCACCTCCAACTCCGCCTCCTCCACCCACGCCGGCTTCGCTGGCGGAGTTGCGCATCTGGGGCGGCGGCGACTCCATGTCGGTCTTCATGAACAACTACCTGATGGTGGCCGCACCCCAGAAGGGCATGGTTCCCCTGCACCAGTGCTACGACGGCACCACCCAAACGCAGTCGTGCGTCACTTCCAGCAGCCTGCTTTCGCCCGGCTTCTTCGACTGGCCATCGACGCTGGGCTACGTCTCGCAGACCCTGCAGCCGGACATCCTCGTGTTCATGATTGGCGCGAACGACGCCTGGGGTTACGGCGGGGCCTTCGGTGGCGCCGAGTGGCGGGCGGCCTTCGGTGCCTACGTGGGCACGGTCATGAACAGCGTGGTTGCCGAGGATCGCATCGTCGTGTGGGTAGGCCAGCCCAACGCGCGTTATGTCAGCGACGTCGACTTCGACTGGAAGATGGCGACCATGAACAGCGTCTTCGCCGACCAGGCAGCCGCCCGGGATGGCGTGTGGTACCTCGATACCTACGCGCTCTTTGGCGGCGAAGACTACTGGTCCTACAGCGGGTACCGCGCAGGCGATGGCCTGCACTTCACCTACGGCGGCGGCCAGCTTCTTGGCCAGGCCGTGTTCGACCTCGTCCAGCAAGTCCTCGACGACCGCAAGGCCGCCCACGATGCGGTCACCGGCCAGCTCGCCGACATCCCGCTGCAGTAAATCAGCCGCTACTCCGCTAAGCCCCGCGCATGGTAGAGTTTGACGCTGGCGTGAAGGTTAGCCTGCCGTTCATCGACCATTAATCACCCGCTGCTAGCACCACCGGAGGCCTGCATGGCTCGTGTCCCCGCTTCGGAAGAGCGCCCGGCGAATGACCCGCCGCGCGCCGCTGCAGACTCCGAAACGGTGATCCGTATCTACACCGCGCCGAGCGTGTTGGGCTTCCGGCTTCCGCGCACCTTCGCTTCCTTCGGCAACCCGGAATTCGGCTGGTTCTACCTGGGCATGCTGGGCCAAATGGCCGCCATGAACATGCAGCTCGTGGTGCGCGGCGCGTTGGCCTTTCACCTCACCGGTTCGTACGCGGTGCTCGGGCTTGTGGGGCTCGCCGGCGGGCTGCCCATGCTGCTGCTTTCCATGTTTGGCGGCGTGCTGGCCGACCGCCTGCCGAAGCGCACCGTGCTACAGGTCGGCCAGTTCCTGAGCCTGGTGAATGCGGCTGTGATGGCGGGGCTGGTGTTCTTCGACCTGATGATCATCGAATGGCTACTACTGGGCGCCTTCGCGCAGGGCATGGTGATGGCGCTGATGATGCCCGCCCGCCAGGCCATGATCCCCGACATCGTGGGGCTGGACCGCATGATGAACGCGGTGGCGCTGAACCAGGCGGGCATGAACACGATGCGCCTGCTGGCTCCCGCCGCCGGCGGCTTCATCATTTCGCTCGCGGGCTACGACTGGGCCTTCATGACCATGGCGGCGCTCTACGGCCTGGCAATCCTCGGGTTGACGCAGGTGACGTGGAAGCCCGCCACGGCGCCGGGCGAAGTTGGCGCCAGCCCCAAGGAAGTCTGGCTCAGCAGCCTGCGCGACATCGCAGCGGGCTTGCGCTACGTGCGCCGCGACCGGGTGATGTTCACGCTGCTCGCGGTGAGCTTCGTCTCGTCGCTCTTCGGCATGCCTTACCTGTTCCTGCTCCCGGGCTACGTCTCCGATATCTTCGGAGGCGACGGGACCGAGATCGGCATTCTCATCGGCATCAGCGCCGCGGGTTCGCTCGTGGGGTCGCTGGTTCTGGCGTCGCTGCCGGACAAGCGCCGCGGGCTTGTCCTATTAATAGGAACGCTGGTGCTGGCGATCGGGCTGGTGCTCTTCAGCACGACGGAAAGCTACCTCCTCGCGGCGTTCTTCATGGTGGTGGTGGGGTTCGGTTCGGCGCTACGGCAGACGCTGAGCCAGGGGCTGTTGCAGGCTTACGTCGAAAACGCCTACCGGGGCCGGGTGATGTCGCTGTTCATGACGCAATTCAGCATCATGCAGGTGGGCACGTTCTTCGTCGGCGTCGGCGCGGAACTGGTGGGCATCCGCGTTGCCTTCGCGGGGTTGGGGTTGGGGCTTATCGCGGTCACAGCGGTGGTGTTCTTCATGGTGCCGAGGATTCGGCAGCTGGCGTAGCGCGGCGAAGGGGAGACGACGGCGGCTTGCCCCGCGCTCCATCGGAGCGCGGCTACAGGAACCCGCATTTCATTCCGGAGTCAGCCGAGGTCGCTGTACTCGGGCAGTTCTTCCCAGTCCCCGTGGTCTTCGTTGCCGGCGACGACGGGAGACGGCACGAAGCACAGCTTGCGGTCGATCCCCTGCGCCGCAAGGGTTGCCAATGCTTCGTTTTGGGAAGTGTTGGCGAATACGCGAAGGGCGCGTTTTGCGGTGTCGGTTCCCATTACGGAGAGCCCGTGCAGCGCTGCATCCACAATGATCGGGTCGTCCGACGCCAGCACCCTCCGAACGCTTACGACGATCGTGGCGTCCAGTTCGGCGACCAGGTCCGCTGGGCGCCCCTTCATTTGGATGTCGCGGAATTCATACAGGAGGTTGCACCACATCATCTGCTTGGCGTACCCGTGCGGGTGGAACCACTGTTCGGGGTTGTGTACGAGCTGCTCCAGCGCGTCCATGACCGACCGTACAACCGCCATTTCGGAACGGCTGTCGACCTCTATCGCGCGAGCCATTGTCCACCAGAACAGGAATCGGTCTGCCTGTGCCAGCGTCAGACCGTGGTCCTTGGGAGTCGCCTCGACGCTGCGCAACATCAATCTGCGCCACGCCATCTCACCGTAGTCGGTCCACGGGGCGTAGTAGTCGTGGGATACCGCCAGACGCATGAACTTCGCCACGGCGTGCGCGGGCGGGTCCCATTCGAGCAGGAGCTCGCGTGTCCATTCGAAGCGGCGGTCCATGCTTCGAGCGTAGCACTGCGGATTCCTCGCGGCAGGTCCCCTGCAGGACAGCCCGGTGAATGAACGGCGACAACACCTGTCCCGCCCGCGCCAGCAGGTACTCGCACCTCAGACCTCATCGCTCGTAGCTTCCCACCCATGGACTCGCTCGCCAGCTCCCTCTCGGCTCACCAAAAAGGCCCAGCCCGCCGCCCGGCCGTCACCCTCGCACTCTCCAACGCCCGCCACGGGAGACCCGTTCTCAACTGGACCAGGTACTACTCCGGCGCCGAGGCCAACGGCCCCGTTGCCGCTTGCCTCTCGCCGGCCGGCACGCTCATTCGAGCGAGGAACGACGCAGGCACCATCAAGGTCAGCCGCGTCGCCAGCCCCGGCCCCGGCTCGACCTACTCCAGCTGGACCGACCTCGACACCGGAGCCACCAGCGGCACCGGCGTCGCGCTCGTCGCGCTCCCCACCGAAATCGTGATCATCTACGTCAGCTCCACCGGAACGCTGCTACGGACCCGGAACAGCACCGACGACGGCGCGACCTGGAGCAGCGCATCGACCATCCTCACCGAGAGCACCAACCCCATCAGCTGGGTCGCCCTCGGCAGCTGGAACGGCATCAACGGAAACCTCGCAGCGTTCTACCTAACGCAGCCCTTTGGCGACAAGACGCTGCTCCGCCGCGTCAGACGCACCAGTGGCACGTGGGCCGCTTCTGGCACCACGTGGACCCGCACCAGCTCCATCCACCGCCTCACCGGTCTCGCCGCCCTGCACGATGGCGCCGACTACCAGCTGGTGGTGACCGGCTCGGCCGACACCACGGAACGGAAGTTCGCCTGGGGCGCCCTGATGGGCGACCTTGGCCTACCGGCCAACGCGTGGTCGACGCTCATCCCGATAGTGGACTTCGACGCCGCCAGCACCGTGGAGCTTTCGGCCCCGAGCGTCACCCAGATCGGAACGCGCAGCGCAGCGACCTACGCACTGGAGGAAACCGGCGACGTGGCCTACCGCCGGAACCATCTCACCATCGCCGAGAGCGTGACGGCCGACGCGTTCTTGGAACCATACCCAATCGAGCCAGCCAACACCCACGAGGCCGCGATTACCGGCTACCGAAATCTCGGAACTCAGGTCTGGATGGTCACGCCGAGCGGCGTCTGGAGAGCCACGCTTGGCCAAGCGAGGGATCTCTCGCCCCGCCTGGTCGCGGCCCGCTGGACCTTCGGTCCATCGGTCCACTCGGCGGAATTCACGCTCGACAACACCGACGGAGAGCTCTTCGCCGACGGCCAGCTGGCGCCGCGGCCCGGAATGGATCTCAGTCTCGCCGCCGGATACGGCTCAGGCACCAACAACGCGCCGCAGTTCGCCAGCCCGCGCGAGTTCGTCATCCAGAGCGTGGAACACGTCTGGGACAGCGTGAGAGGCGCGAGAAACGTGAAAGTGCGCTGCGGAGGTCCATGGGACTACGCTGCGCCGCTGGCGCGCGCCCAGGGCGATTTCCATCGCCGAGGGAACGGAAACGCGGCTGCAGCTGCTTCGCCGCTACGCAGGCCGCGCGGGAGTGCCACTCGCCGGCGCCGGTGGCAGCGACTTCGGCACCCAGCAGCCAGGCTTCGCCTTGAACCCCGGCGAAAGCGCCGACGTCGCCGTCCAGCGCTTGATGTCGCCGGCCGATGAAGTGCTCCGCACCGAGAGCGGCCAGCTCACGCTCTTCGAAGCGCCGACGTCCCCGTCGGAAGACTACGGAGCAGCTGGCGAGCACCCGGTCGTGAGTGGATCTCGGCCCGACATAATCGGCGACCACAACTGGCACCGCACCGTAGGCCTGGACCGCTACGCCGACGCGTACGACTTCGAGGCAATCGCCCGCGAAGGCCAAGCGTTCGACGTTTCCCGCCAGCTCTTCGCTACCACCGACGCGATAGCCGCGGCCTACGCCGAGCGCACGCTCGAGCGCTTGCAGCGCGACAGCACGAGCCTGCGGCTCCAGGTGCCCTACCACGCCGGGCAAACCCTGTGGGACGTCGTCACCGTCACCGTCCCGGAACTCGAC
>CAZDZP010000128.1:0-7582 GCA_964509855.1 uncultured Anaerolineaceae bacterium
CGAAGCAGGCCAGGCCCAGCAGAAACGCGATGCCGATGAGCGTGCTGCGCGCCCCATACCGGTCGGCCAGGCGGCTGACGACCATGACCATCACGGCGCTGAGCCCGGTGCCGATGGCGTACATGGTGGAGATGAGCGACCGCGAGAAGCCAGTCTCCTCGATCATGGGGTCGAGGAAGATCGAAAAGACGTAGGACTGGCCGGGCCCCGAACAGAACGCAACGACCGCCGCGACCGACACGACGGCCCAGCCGTAGAAGGGTCTCTGTCGTGCCATCAGGCGTGCCGGGCCAGGGCGAAGTGGCGCCGCAAAGGGCGGCCGATGTTAACGAACGTCACGTACTCCGATTATGCGGTCGGCGAAGCAAGGCGCACGCGGTGGCGGCTACGGTTGTGTTTCGGGAAGAGCGGCAGCGGTTGCCATGCTGCATCGGCTCCCGTGTGCAGTCGCCCAGGCAGGGCCGCTCTGCTCAGTTGGACAGGCGAGAAAGCCGCCTTCTGGATTTTTGAGAAGCTATCTTCCTATAATTCTCCCGGGAACCTTCCCCGGAGAATTCGCATGCAATTCACGTGGCTCACCCGGCCTTCCCTCTATGCCGCGACCACCGCTGGCAACCACCCCGTGCAAACCGCCGCGGGGCTCGGATTCCTCACCGGAGTCCTCGCCCGGCTCTGGATGCGCTCCATCTCGCAAGACCCCGTCTTCAGCGTTGTCGGCACGTTCCTCATCCTCGCCGTGTTCACCGGCATGGGCGCGGTCGCTGGCTGGGTCTATGCGCGAAGAACGCGCGGGCTCCCGGGACGGCCACGCCTCACCCGCACGGCCGCGTTCGTCCCCTTCGTCCTCATGGGGCCGTTCATGCCCCTGTTCCTTCCCAGCCTTGGGCTCGCCCTCGTCGCCGCAAAGCGCCAATGGCGAAGGCTCTTCCGCTGGCCAATCATCGCGCTGGCCGTCCTCGCCGCCCTCTTCTTCGAACTCGTCTTCCTCGGCGAGGCGCCGTTCCCACTTCTCGCGGCTGTCCTCTATCTCGTGTTGAGCTGGGTCATGTTCCTCGCGCTGCGACTCGGCTTCGAACCGGTGCCCGGGGTCCCCGCCAGTGCCTAAGTCTTGCGCACCGTTGCCCACGCCGCTTCAGCGATCTCCTCCGCCGGCAGCGTCGCGTCGAGCCGCAGCCACTTGCCCGGGCCGGGCTCGGCCATCAGCGCGAGGTAGCCTTCGCGCACGCGCTGGTGGAACTCCAGCCCCTCCAGGCCCGTGCGGATAGCCTCCGTCTCGCCGTGCTTGCGGCGCAATCCCACTTCAGGGTCGATGTCCAGGAACACCACGAGGTCCGGCTCCAGCCCGCGCGTCGCCAACGTGTTCGCGGCTCGCAGCTGGTCAAGGTCGAGTCCGCGAGCATAGCCCTGGTAGGCAAGCGTGCTGGGGTAATAACGGTCGCAGATAACGGTCGCGCCGCGCTCCAGCGCCGGGCGAATGACTTCGCTCACCAACTGCGCTCGCGCCACCAGGAACGCGAAGGTCTCCGCCCACGGCTGCAGTTCGAGGTGTAGGAGCTCGCGCACCTTCTCTCCGGCGGCGGTGCCACCGGGTTCGCGAACCGCGAGGGCATCCCGGCCCGCTTCCCGCAGGCGCGCGACAAGGGCGCCGGAAAGTGTGCTCTTCCCGGCGCCCTCGCCACCTTCCAACACGATGAAGCGGCCCGTCACCGCCGCGCGCCGGCACTTCCCGGCGAGAACGGCAGTATCTTCACGCGGCGCTGCGGTTCCTTCCCGGAACTGCGGCTTTCGAGGTTGTAGCGCTCCGCAATCTGGTGCTGCACGCGGCGCACGTAGCTGTTCGCCGGGTCCAGCTCAATCGAGCGCCCTTCGTCGATTACCTTCGCAATCGCCTCTTCCGTATCGCGGAAGATGTCCGAAAGCCCCGGCTTCGCGAATCCACCAGCATCACCCGATGCATTGCCGCTCCAGCTCCGCGCCACTTCCGGGCGGAACTGGCCAAGCACTTGCTCCATCTGGAACACGGCGTTGCTCTTGATCACGTACATCGGGAGGTTCATCTCCTCCGCGTCGCGCAGCGCCTGGGGCTTGCGCCGCAGGTAGGAACGCAGCGTGATGACCGCCTCGCCCAGGTTCACGTCGTCCACCAGTTGCACGTTCACGCCAATGTTGCGTGCCGCCTGCTCCAGCTTCGAACGCGAAATCCCGAAGGGGTACAGCTTGAGCGGTCCAGGACCCTCCGCGTTGCGCAGCGGCGTCACGCTCGCAACCACGCCCGCTACACCTGCAACGTAGTTCGATTCCCCCGAAAATTCGACGACCTCGCGCTTCTCCGGCACTGAATCGACACGTTCGATGACGCCGGAGTCGCTCAACTGCCGCATCTCCGGCGGGGCCTGCCAGCCGCGCAGCAGCGCGTCCACCGTTGCCGCCACGTCGGCGTGCACGGCAACGCGCTGCCAGCTCTGGATTTCGACCACCACGTCGAAGGTCGGCGGCGCCTTCCGCTCGAGGATCGATTTCTGCGACCCTCGCCGCCGCGCTTCATCGTCGCCCAGCGTCACCGACTGGATCCCGCCGACCAGGTCGGAGAGCGTCGGGTTCTGCATCAGGTTATGCAGTTCGTTACCGTGCGCCGTGCCCACCAGCTGCACGCCGCGTTCTGCGATCGTGCGCGCGGCCGAGGCCTCCAGCTCCGTGCCGATTTCGTCGATGACGATGACTTCCGGCATGTGGTTCTCCACTGCCTCGATCATCACCGCGTGCTGTTCGGCGGGCGTCGCCACCTGCATGCGCCGCGCGCCGCCAATGGCCGGGTGAGGGATGTCGCCGTCGCCGCCGATTTCGTTGGACGTGTCCACGATGATCACGCGCTTGTTGGCGTCGTCCGCCAGCACGCGCGCAACTTCGCGGAGCATCGTTGTCTTGCCCACGCCCGGCCGTCCAAGCAGCAGGATCGACTGCCCGCTCATCACCAGGTCGTTGATCACGCGGATGGTGCCGTAGATTGCTCGCCCGATGCGGCAGGTTAGGCCCACGATGCGCCCGCGCCGGTTCCGAATGCACGAAATGCGGTGCAACGTGCGCTCGATGCCGGCGCGATTGTCCTGCCCGAACTCGCCGATGTGGTCGATCACCCACTGGAGATCTTCCTCGGTCACTTCGGTATGGCTGAGCACCACTTCGCGGCCGGGGTAGCGTGCTTCCGGCAGGCGCCCCAGGTCCAGCACCACTTCGAGCAATGCTTCGCGGCGTTCGGGCGCGGTCAGCTGTTCGCGAATCCGCGGCGGAAGCGCGTCGAGCAGCAAGTCCAGGTCGTCCGTGACGATCTGTTGGTCCGGCAACGCCGGTTCAAGGTTGGAGGTCAGGAGATCTGTCATGGTTAGTTGGGTACCCGCCGAGATACGGGAACCGCGATCGCCTCCTTCAGAGGGTTCAAGAGTGCCAGCCGCCGGGCGGCCACCTTTCGTGTGCCAAGCGCGGTAAACCCGCGTTCGAGCGCCAGTTGTTGTTCGCGCTGCTGGCACTCATTCAGTACCAGGGTGCCCTCCGGCCCAAGCAAGCCGTGGGCAAGGTCCAGCGCATGCGTGATGAAATAGGGGTCGCCGTCAGCGTCCATCAGACGCGCTTCGTGTTCACCGATCGCCAGCCAGCTTGCGATCGCGCCGTCGCGTTCCACAACCCACTCCGCTTGCAGATCGAACGCGTCTAGCAATCCACGGAATTCTTGCTGCGTTACTGCTTCATTTCTCCGCACCACCTCGGGCAGCGCGCGACAATAGAGCCGGAAGACTCCCGCGCGGTCCGCACGTTCCAGTGTACGGAACGGACCGGGGTGGCGGCTCCCCTTTATGGGGGGTGGCGCGAACAGCTGCTCCTGCGTGTAGGCGTGCATCCCGCCCCTCCGCAGCGCATCCTCGTGCGGCGAACCCTCCGCAAAGCGAAGGAAGAGCGAACGCCCCCCGCGCCTTGCCGTCTCCATCGCTGCTTCGTTCAGCAGCAGTTCCACCGTTTCGTCGTCTTTGTCTCGCGCCAGGCGCAAAGAAACCGCTTCCCACGCCGTGCCGCCGCTGAGCTCCCGCGCCACCAACACCGCCCGGTAGCTCAATCGGTTACGCACGCCCAGCACCGTAGTGCGCGACATTCTCGGCAAGTTTCCCAGCCCCGTGCAGGCCAGCCCCGCGCTCAGCCACATGCTGCCACCCGAAGGGCTCGCAATCAGTTCCGTATTCAACCGGTGCAGTTGCGGCCAGAGTGTGGCTGCATCAATCGGGCTCAGTGCTTCGGCCCGGCGCTCACTCATAACGCTGCGTCCGCGGCCGTTGGAGAGTCCGTCCGGACTGTCCCATCCGCTCCTTCACGCAGCCAGTAAGCGGCCCCGTCGGGACGGCGTTCGATGTAGCCGAGTTCGACGAGCAGCCGGCGGAGGAGCGCTGCATCGCGGAAGGTGTGCCGCGTATCGAGCAGGTCGTTCACCTCGCGCTCCGTGTAGCGGCGGCCCGGTTCGAAGACGCTCACCAGGTTCGCCACAATCGCCAGCTGCAGGGATTGCTTGACCGGCCACCGGGTGAAGCGTCCTTCGGCGTCCATGAACGGATCGAGGCCAGGCGGCAACGCGCCGTCGTCGCGAACGCGAAGCCTTTTGTCCGCGAGAGACCGCCCAATAGTCAGGAAGTACTGGTGGAGCCGCGAGTCCCCCGTGATCTCCGGGTGGAACGAAGTCGCCAGCAGGTTGTCCTGCCGCGCAGCCACGATCGTCCCGTCCTCCAGCGTGCAAATCGCGCCCGCCGGGTGCATCACTTCCTCGATTAGGGGGGCGCGAATGAACACGGCGTGGAAGGGTGGCCCGTCAATCCCCTTCACAACAAGCTCGGCTTCGAAGCTGTCCACCTGCCGTCCGAACGCGTTGCGCCGCACGCGGATGTTCATCTTCTCGATGCCCGGCCGGTCCAGGTTATCCACGTGCTTCGCCAGCAAGATCGCGCCGGCACATGTGCCCCACACCGGGCGGCCGCTATCGCAGAAGTCGCGCAGTGGTTCTTGGAACCCGTTGCCAATGATGAGCCGCGCGATGGTGGTGCTTTCGCCGCCGGGGATAATGAGCGCGTCGAGGTCGCGCAGCTGGTCCGGCTTGCGAATCTCGTAGGCGTAGTGCCCGAGCGAACGCAGCATCTCGGCGTGCTCGCGGAAGTCGCCCTGGAGCGCAAGAACGCCCACGGACATCGGGTTGGCAGAAGAAGAGGTGGAGCTAATCGTCATTGCGAAGCGCGCGCAGAAGGGGATGTGCCCGGGAAAGCGCCGCGGAAAAGGTTTGCGATGTGACTGTTCGACCGGTTAGGCAATCGCCACGCATCCGTTCAGATTCACCTCCAGTATACCGCCCCAGGCAGGCCGCGCGCGTTAGCGAATGTGAACAAACGGCAAAGGCCTGGCGGCTCTACGGCTCCCGACGCACAACGTCGGGGAGCCTGTCGAGACCCTTGTCGAAGGACATCACTCCCTCCATCCCCTTGTGCCAGGCCACGGCCGCCGCGTAGCAGTCAGCAAAGTCCAGGTTGGACTGGCGATAGAAGCCGTTCGCAAGCTCAATCTCGGCGCGTCCCTCAATGTCCAGGTTCCGAATGCTGAGCACCGTCTGGATCACGTCGGCGACGAGGTCCCGCGGCTGTCCGTAGATTTTCTTGCTGCTGAGGACGAAGACGAGCTCTGCGAGCGTGGGCGCGTGAACAGCCAAATCGATTCGGCCCTCAACACAATCGTCGATGAGGGCACTGCAACGCGACTGGACACCCTCGTCCCCCACGGTAAACAAGCGAACCCAGACGTTCGTGTCGACATACCACATCAGCCCATGTTCTCGACGATTCGCTGCGCGCGTTCTTCCCTCGCAATTCGAATGGCTTCCTCGGGGCTGATGTCGATCGCCGGGATCGTCCCAGCAAGGTCCTTCCAGGAGGGCACGCGCCGTACCCGTAGCTCGTTGTTTTCGCATACAAGTTCCACCGGGTCGCTTTCGTGCATGCCCAGTGCCTCCCGCATTTCCTTCGGAATCGTGAGCTGCCCTTTACTTGATATCCGCGTATGACGAGTCCGTACCGCTTTACTCATGTGGCCAGCTTACCATTGTCGCATCGGTGAATGTTCCGCTCCTCCACCAAGCCGTCACAACGCAGTAACCTGAATATCAAGCGCGAGGGCGGGCGAAACGCCACGCTCTGCCGTTGGTGTAAGTATTCGATCCTTTCGCTGTCCTAATGGCGGCAACAGCAGCTTGGCGCTGCAACTTCACATCGCGTCACTGGAGTAAACCATGCACGGTCTTCGCGGCCTTCTCGCTATCAGCCTCGTCTCCCTCCTCGCCTTTGGCGCCATTGGGTGTTCGTCGAATGACGGCAACGGTGTCCTTTCCAGCCTCATCCCCGCCGACGTCGTTCGCGCCGCACCGGAGAAGGTGGAAGAAGCGAAGACGCTCAAGTTCGAAATGAAGATGGCCTTCGAAGGGCTCGACTTCAGCGCCATCGAAGATGCGGAAGATGATGAAGACGACCTCTTCGGCTTCGGCGCCCTCTTTCTTGGCCTCTTCGCTGACGGCATCACCATCAATGGCTCGATGGACTTCGAAAACAACCTCGTCTACACCAAGTTCAACTTCGGCTTCTTCAGCGGCGAGGAAATCGTTGCCGATGGCAAGTGCTATTCGAAGAGCTCGTTCTTTGGCGGCAGCAAGTGGACGGTCAGCGAACACTGCGAAGGCGCTGGTTTCGATGGCTTCTTCGACGGTCTCGATGGCGGGCCAACCGGCTTCCTCCAGGAACTGCAGGACGAAGCCGACAGCGTCGAAGACCTCGGCGCCAGCGAGATGCACGGCGTCCCCGCACAACACTACCGCGCCTACTTCACCGACCCGGAACTCGAAGGCCAGGTCGAGGAATATCCGGTCCCCGTCGACATCTGGTTCGACGCCGAAGGCCGCCCCCTCCGGGTTCAGGTCGAGATCAAGTACCGGGAAGATGCCGACGAAATGGGCGATTTCGAAGGCTTCACGGACGGTCCCATCAGCGCCATCGTCACCATGGACTTCATGGACTATGGCAAGCCCATCGACGTCGAAATACCTTCCGACGATGAAATCGAAGAAGCCCCTGACTTTGGGTTCGACTTCGGTAGCGATGACGACGAAGACTGGTCCGGTAGCTCCGAAGACTTCATGGACGAGTCCTACGTCGACGCCGTTTGTCTCAACCGCAAGTGGTTCGCCAACGACGTCGACGCCATGCTCGACGAAGGCCTCACCGATGAGCAGACCGCCCAGCGCTATGCAACTCTCGTCGAAACCCTCGCGCTGGATATGGAAAGCTTCGCCCGCGCGCCGGGGCATGCCGAAGCGGCCAACAATGCCTACGTTGCGCTCCTCGAAGAGGTCGCGGAGGACGTTCGCACCAATGGAATGAGCGCAGTGGAAGACCCAACCCGCATCCCCTTCGACGTCCCCGCCGACGTCATGGAGCGGCTGCAGCCCTTCGTAGACGATAGCTTCTTCTGCGAAGGCCAGTGGTTCAACGACTAGGCCAAAGGGAACAACCCC
>CAZDZP010000129.1:0-7479 GCA_964509855.1 uncultured Anaerolineaceae bacterium
TGGCCGCCGGGGTGGTACACGCCCATACCGTTCGGCCCGAGGATGCGCACCCCGAGTTCGGCTGCGCGACTGAGGACCTGCTGTTCGAGCTGCTCCGAGGCTTCGTCACCGGTTTCGCTAAAGCGCGCGGTGAAGAGGTGGAGGAACTTCGCCTTGCCGTTGCCGCATTCTTCGACCAGCGCCGGGACCGCGGGCTCGGGGACGCAGGAGATGACGAGGTCGACTTCGCCGGGGACCGCCGAGAGGGAGGGGTAGGCCTTGTAGCCCGCGATTTCGTCCGCTTTCGGGTTGATGGGGTAGACGGGGCCGCTGAACCCGAACTCCTTGAGGGAGCGGACGTAGTCGTGGCCGGGGCTATCGACGTTGGTGGAGGCGCCAACGACGGCGACGGAGCGGGGCGAAAACAGGTGGGTCAGGTCGGTCGGCATCCCCGGATTGTGGAATGCCGGGTGGCCGCTGTCGAATGGGCTCCGACTACTGAGCGTCTCGCTCCGCCACTATCGCCTCGATCCTGCGCTTTGCGATCCGGTAGCCGGGCCAGGAGAGCAATCCCCACAAACGGAGTTTTGCTGTTTGAAAGTGGGTGAGCCCATGCCGTCGCGCGAGCCCTTCAATGAAGATTCCAGGAAAGAAGACGTTGGGAATCACAACGAGGTACACGAATGTCAACCACATGATTGCCGCCTATGAACTTGAACCGATGTTTTCTGGCGAAGGCCCTTCGTTGCAAAACAACCGCACGCCAAGGATGTACCCGGGCCACGACGCCAGTGCGAGCATTGAAATGAGCGATGCCGCGAACCGGCCGTGGCCAGCATCGCGCGCACGGGCTTCCAGGAAGCTCATGGGAATGGCTAGCAGACCCAGGAACAACAGCGCGAATCCCAGCATCCACAACGTGAGCGACAGAGATCCCATTGCTGGAACTATCGGCCTTGCGCGGATTCTCCGACAGTCGCCGACCTCGACCAGAACGCCAACGAACGGTCGACACTCAACCAAATGGTTGACAAACGTGGGTTGGGCCTCGATACTCAACCGCATGGTTGAACAAACGGCCGAACGGCTGGACGTCATCTTTCACGCGCTGGCTGACCGCACGCGCAGGGAAATGCTTCGCCGCCTCTCGCAACACGAGCGGACGATCTCGGAACTCGCACAGCCCTTCGAAATGTCGCTGGCTGCGGCTTCGAAGCATGTGAAGGTGCTGGAGCGCGCGGGCCTGGTGGAGCGCACGGTGCAGGGGCGGACGCACATCTGCCGGCTGGCGCCGGAACCGCTTTCGCAGGCACAGGAATGGCTGCGGTTCTACGAGAAGTTCTGGAACGAGCGGCTGGACGCGTTGGAAGCGTTTCTGCAGGCGCAGGACGATGCGGCTGCGGCCGGGGCCCCGGCGGACGGGGGTGGCGCATGACCGGCGAAGCGATGGAGCTGCGGGTATCGCGCTCGTTCCGGGCTTCGGCGGAGCGCGTGTACGACGCGTTTCTCGACCCCGTTGTGGCGGGTCAGTTCATGTTCGCGACGCAGGCCGGGGAGATGGTGCGCGTGGAAATCGACGCGCGGGTTGGCGGGCGCTATGTGTTCGTCGACCGGCGCGATGGGCAGGACATCGAGCACACCGGGGAGTATCTGGAACTCGAACGGCCGAGGAAGCTGGCGTTCAGCTTTTCGGCAATGGGCTCGGAGGCTGAACGGGTGGAGATAACCATCGAACCGGCTGGCGAGGGCTGCGAGGTGACGCTTCGACACGCCATGCGGCCGGAGTGGGCCGAATTCAAAGAACGCACCGAACAGGGGTGGGCAACGATCTTGCAGGGGCTGGCGACGGCCCTGGGCGAGTGACGTGACAACACAACAACACCACAAAGGGAACACCATGACAGAACTCAAACCACAGGTCGTCGAAATCGTGCGGGAGGTGAATTGGCCCCCGGAACGCGTCTATGCGGCGTGGACGGACCCGGCGCAGATGCAGCACTGGCTGGCGCCGGTGGTGGAATCGGACCCGCGCATTGGCGGCCGGTTTCGCATCGAAGGGCAGATGGAAGGCGTGGGTACGATGATCTTCGTCGGCGACTTCCAGGTGCTGGAGCCGGGCCGCAAGGTGCGGATGAGCTGGGAGATGGAGAACAAGGAGATGATGCCCTTCGAGGCGATCGGCGAGTACGTCGAAGTGACGTTCGAGCCCCTCGATGGGGACCGCACGCGCATGACGCTGGTCAACGCGTGGACGGGTCCGGATATGAGCGCGGAAGACACCGCGAACGCCTCCCTGGGCTGGAACGGTTGGCTCGACGGGCTGGACAAGCTGGCCGCCGGCGAACCGGTTTACGCCTAGGACGTCGAACGGGGCGGTGTCACTTCGTGGCGCTGTCCCGCTCCTTTTGGTTCAACCAGTGTTCGATTCCGTCGAGGATGCGCGCGAGGCCGAACTCGAAGTAGTTGTCCGCGGGGTAGACGCCGCCGTACTCCTCGGCGGCGGCCGCGCCGACCTTCGAGGCGAGCGGGAACTGGTCTTCGGGCGCCACTTCGCGGAGGTGGGGTTCGAAGGAGCGGAACCACTCCTCGTCGGTGGTGCCGGTGAGCTGGCCGCCGCGGGCGGATTCAACGGCGCCACGCGCGGCACCGTGGACGTAGCCATCGACCAGGCTGACAACGCGGTCCATGTCGACGATCTCCAATCCGAGTCCGTCGACGGCGCAGAGTTCGTATTCGTACCTCGCGATCAGGTTCGGGCCCATCACGGGGCGGGAGGTGGAGATTTCGAGCATCCAGGGGTGCCGGAGCCACATCGCCCACTTCTCACGGGAGACGTGTTCGAGCTTCGGCCGCCAGCCCCCGGGCACCTCGGCGTCCAAATTCACGTGGCCAAGGGCGAGGTCGACCATGACATCGAGCAGTTCGGATTTGCCGGGAAAGTAGGTATAGAGAGACATGGCTGTGACACCGAGTTCTTCGGCGACGCGACGCATGGTGACGGCGGGAAGGCCCTCGGCATCGGCGATGGCGATGGCGCGGCGGGCAATCTCCTCCCCCGAAAGGCTGAGCTTTGGCCCCCGCTTCGGTTGTTTCACGCGGCCCCAGAGCAGGTCTATGGTGCGCTTTGGGTCTCCGCCGCCGCTGTATTCGGTTGGCATAGGGGTATTGTCGCGCCCCGCGTTACTCTCGACAACGTACGGAGTTGTATGGCAGGATACTCCGTACGTTGTACTGGATTCTTCCGGACGTCCACCCTTGACTTAAAGTTCGCTTGAAGTCCTACGCTGTCTGCACCATCCATTTGTTCTCGAAGGGAGAAACGTATGTCCCTCAACTCCATAACTGCTGAGCTGGCGCCGGTGGTGCGACCCGGCACGAACGGACACGGCGCAGGCACGCAGCTCGCCATCGAAGCGCGCGGTCTGGTGAAGCTCTTTGGCGAGAACCGTGCGGTCGATGGTCTCGACCTTGACGTGCCAAAGGGCATGGTCTACGGCGTGCTCGGGCCGAACGGCGCTGGCAAGACGACCGCCATCCGCATGCTCACAACGCTGCTGAAGCCCGATGGCGGCAGCGCGAACGTGCTCGGCTTCGACCTCGTGAAGGACGCGGGCCAGATTCGCGAACGGGTGAGCCTCACGGGGCAGTTCGCCTCCGTGGACGAAGACCTGAGCGGCATGGAGAACCTGGTGCTGCTCGGCAGGCTCTACGGGTATGGGAGGTCGCGAGCGAAGGAGCGGGCGTCGCATCTGCTCGAGGCGTTCGACCTCAGCGACGCGGCTAATCGTCTCGTGAAGAACTACTCCGGCGGTATGCGGCGGCGCCTGGATATCGCGGCGAGCATCGTGGTGACGCCGGAACTCATGTTCCTGGACGAACCGACGACAGGCCTCGACCCGCGCAGCCGCAACTTCGTGTGGGAAATCGTGCGAGCGCTGGTGGCCCAGGGCACGACGGTGCTGCTCACGACGCAGTACCTGGACGAAGCCGACCAGCTCGCGGATCGCATCGCGGTTATCGACCACGGCAAGGTGATCGCCGAGGGCACGCCGGGATCGCTGAAGGCTTCGGTGGGAAGCGGTGCGCTGCACATCCGCCTGGCGGACGAACTGCAGCGGCTGGAGGCGACGCAACTGCTGACCGAGACGCTGGGGGTGGAGATTCACCACGGTTCCGACCCCTTCGCACTTTCGGCGACGACAGCGAACCCGGCGCACGTGGCGAATGCACTGGCGGAGCTGACGCGCGCGGGAATCGCGGTGAGCGAATTCTCACTGGGTCAGCCGAGCCTGGACGAAGTGTTCCTCGCGCTCACCGGGCACGCGGCCACGGAAGAAACCATTGAGGAAGAGGTGACAGCATGACCGCTCCTTCGACAACCCCAGAAAACGTCGCGATGACGAGTGCGCTGCGGGCGGCGCTTTCCTCCGGGGAGCGGCCGCGGCGGCCGAGCGCTGCTTCGGCTTCGCTGACTTTTGGCTGGCGGGCGCTGCTGAAAATCAAGCACGTGCCGGAACAGCTCCTGGACGTGACGATGTTCCCCATCCTCTTCACGTTGATGTTCACGTTCCTGTTCGGCGGCGCGATTGCGGGTTCGACACGGGAGTACCTGCAGTTCCTGCTGCCGGGCATCGTGGTGCAGACGGTGGTGATGATCACCATGTACACAGCGGTGACGCTCAACACCGACGTGAGCAAGGGCACATTCGACCGCTTCCGCTCGCTGCCCATCTGGCGGCCGGCGGTGATCGTGGGGGCGCTGCTGGGCGACCTGCTGCGCTACACGATGGCAGCGTCGGTGGTAATCGTGCTGGGGGTGATCCTTGGCTACCGGCCGGACGGTGGGCCAGCGGGCGTCATCCTCGGCCTGGCGCTGGTGCTGGCGTTTTCGTTCAGTATCACGTGGATCTGGACCTGCCTGGGACTGGTGATGCGAACGCCCACGGCGGTGATGAACACGAGCATGATGATCATGTTCCCCATCACCTTCATGAGTAACATTTTCGTGGACCCGGAAACGATGCCCGGTTGGCTACGGGCCATCGTCAACCTCAACCCGATTACGCACCTGGTGACCTCGGTGCGCGGGCTGATGGGCGGCGAAGTGCATGGCGGCGACATCGCGATGACGTTCGTGTGGTGCGGCATCCTGCTGGCGATCTTCGGCCCGCTGACTTCGTACCTGTATCGCCGGCCGCGATAGGCGGCAACGAAACATCCGAAAGGCGGCGGTTCCCGCATGGGGACAGCCGCCCTTTGTCGCGCTACGCTGGTGACATGACTGTTGAACCGGGGACACGTCCCGACTGGCTGAAAGTGCGTTGGCCCGCTGGCCCCACCTACGGGCGGCTGCAGGAGCTGATGCGCGCGAAGCAGCTGCACACGGTGTGCGAAGAAGCGCGCTGCCCGAACATCGGCGACTGCTGGAGCCGGGGCACCGCCACCTTCATGATCCTCGGTGATACGTGCACGCGCTCATGCGGATTCTGCGCGGTGAAGACGGGCCGCCCGGGCACCGTGGACCAAGGCGAACCGAAGCGCGTGGGGGTCGCGGTCGCGCAGATGGGATTGCGTCACGCGGTGGTGACGAGCGTGAACCGCGACGAGCTGCCGGACGGCGGCGCGCAAATCTTCGCGGAGACGATCGCGTGGATACGGCGTCTTTCGGCGGGGACGACAATCGAAGTGCTCATCCCGGACTTCAAGGGCAACGAGAAGGCGCTGCGCACGGTCATGGACGCGCAGCCGGAAATCCTCAACCACAACACGGAGACGGTGCCGCGGCTCTACCACACGGTGCGCCCGCAGGCGGACTACGCGCAGACGCTGGAAGTGCTGAGGCGCGCGAAGAGCATCGACCATGACGCCGTGACGAAGAGCGGCGTGATGGTGGGGCTCGGCGAAACACGCGATGAATTGCTGGAAGTGTTCCGGGACCTGGCGGCGCAGGGCGTGGACATCCTCACGGTGGGCCAGTACCTCCGGCCTTCGGAGCAGTATCTGCCGATCGAGAAGTACTGGCACCCGGACGAGTTCGCCGAGCTGAAGGAGCGGGCGCTGGAGATGGGTTTCCGGCACGTTGAGTCCGGTCCGCTGGTGCGCAGTTCGTACCACGCGGAGGAACAGGCCGCTGGCGCCGAACCGCGCTTCCGCGAGCGATCACCGCAGGACGAGCTGTTGCCGCTGGTGTAGCGGCTGGTTTCTGTTCGCCGGGCATTTTGGCCCGTGGCAATGGTGCCGGGGTAGACTGGCGCAACATGAGCGAAGACCTCGAAGAACAAATTCGCCGCGAGTCCATCGGAGCGTTCGTGCACGAACTGCGGACGCCGCTGACATCTATGCGCATGGTGCTGGAACTTGGACGCCGAGCCTCGAGCGAAGCAGGGGAGGTACGCCTCGACCGCGACCTCGCAGAGATGGCCGAAGGGGCGTTGGTTGACCTGCAGAAGCTGGCCGATGCGCTGCAAGAAACGTCGTGGCTGGAACGCGGTCGCATCAAGCTGGGCACGGGACCCACGAATCTCGCAACTGTGCTGGAGACGGTGAAGCAGGACGCGGGCGCGCGGCTGCGCATCACGGTGGAGGGCGACGCCGGCGTGGACGGTCCCTGGGATGAGGCCCGGCTGGGCGTGGCGTTGCTGGGCATGGCCGAGGCGACGAACCGCTGCGGCAAGGGTGACGGCAGCGTTGATGTTGCCGTCGGAGCTGCCGACGGTCGATGCGAGCTGGTGTTTTCGGCCGGGACGCTGGAAGGCAATGCAAAGGCGTTGAACGCGGACCTTGGCTTCCCGTTCTTCCGGGCGTTTGTGCAGCTACAGAAGATGGGCGCGGAGATTGCTGTGGACCGGCGGGACCGGTCGATTCGAATTGGGGTTGCGCTGCCGCTGTAGGGGGCTATTCCGAGAGCAGCACCGTGTCTTCGCTGCGCCAGAGGTACCAGCAGGCGACGCTGGCGAAAGGCCGCCAGGGTGCGCCGATTTCGAGGATTTCCGGCGCTTTCGGCATGGCTTCGAGGCCATAGCGGCGCATGATGGCGCGGTTGATACCGACGTCGTTGACGGGCAACACGTTTGGACGGCGCAAGTGGAAGAGCAGGAACATTTCAACGGTCCAGCGTCCCACGCCGCGAATAGGCAGCAGGTGTTCGATGACGGCCTCGTCGTCCCACTCGTGGAGCAAATCAGTGGAGACTCGCCCTTCGGCGAAGTGCAGCGCGAGGTCCTTCAGTGCCGCGATCTTCTGGCGCGACAAGCCGGCGGCGCGAAGCTCTTCGTCGCTGCGGGCGAGGATGGCTTTCGGCTTTGGGAATGGTTCGGCGTTGGGGTCCCAGTGCGGGCTGGAGCGCTGCGGCAGCTGCGCGTGCACGAGTTCGCCTTCGGGGAAGAGCGCGAGGAAGCGGGAGTAGATGGTGCCGGCAGCCTTCCCCGAAAGCTGCTGGAAGATGATGGACCGAGCCAGTGCCCGCAGCGGGTTGGGCGAATCCGGGCGCATGGCGAAGGG
>CAZDZP010000130.1:0-7460 GCA_964509855.1 uncultured Anaerolineaceae bacterium
TATGGCGGCGGTCATCCGCGTTACTTGTAATGGTGTTGCGGTCACGTCGCCCTGGCCAACGCTCATGAAGCAGGTGTCGGCGTGGTACCAGAGCGCATCCTCAGGATGGAAAATCGTCGTGTCGCTCCGCGACTCCTTCTTCCATTCGGGGTCGGGAATAATGCCGATCGCTTCGTCGCCCGTGTCTATACCCGTGGGGCGGCCGAAGCCGAAGCGCTGGGCGTAGTACCTCAGCCGGTAGGCTGAATCTTCGACGTCCCGCCCGATGCCCTCGATGCCTTCGTCGTAGAAGCCACACGATGCCTGGAAAAAGTACAGGTTCGAAGAGCGGGCGATGGCACTCGAAAGGTTGACGTACCCGTGCGCCGCCCAGTCCCAGTACTGCTGGATCTGCCCATTCTCGCCTTCGAACTCTTTGAGCATGGTGGGGATGTCGCGCCCGGTCGCGGGGGTGATGTTTCCTTCCTGTAGCGCGGCGGCAGCCGTCAACAACTTGAAGGTCGAGCCGGGTGAGGCGAGGTTTACTGCCTGGTTCAGAAGCGGCCGGCGGGGATCGTCCAAAAGCGCCTGGTACTCGGCCGCGCGCTCCACAGGTGAGCCAAAAATGTTGTTGTCCCACCCCGGCACCGAAACCATTGCGAGCACCGCGCCAGAGTTCGCGTCCATCACCACCGCGGCTGCCTTCCGCGCCTCGCCCATGTTGTCTGTGAGCAGTTCGGCCACGAAGTCCTGGAAGTCGGCGTTGATGGAAAGGTGGAGGCTGTTTCCCGGTACGGGCTGCTCGGTGTCCAGCACCTGCACGATGTTGCCGAACGCATCGACCTCGTTCGAACTCCAGCCAACCCTCCCGCGGAGCTCGCTTTCGTACTGCTGCTCCAGGCCAGTCTTTCCTACGGGCTGATTGAACTGGTAGTCCTGGTTGCGAAGGACGTCCCATTCCTCGGCGGTTTGTGGGCCGATATACCCGAGGATCGAGCTAAAGGTGTTGCCGCCGATGTACAGGCGTCCGGGCTCCACGTTGAGGAACACCCCGGCCATGTCAGGCACCACTTCCGTGAGCTTCAGGGCGTCTTCCTTGGAGAGATTGCGGCGTATTGCCAACGCCTGGTTTTCGAGGCCCTCCGCTTCGGCCTGCGCTACGCGCGCCTGGATTTCAAGCGCGGGCACGCCGGATGCGTTTTCGAGGAACAGGTAGAGCGTGCGCCGACGCTCCATGGAAGAGGGCAGGAGTTCCGGCACGACGGTGAGCGAATAGGTGCCGACGTTTTCCACCAGGGGGCGGCCCGTCGAGTCGTAGATCAGTCCGCGCGCTGGAAGGATCTGCTGCGACTGGATGTGGTTGTTTCGAGACCGTTCCGAGTATTCCTCGCCTTTCACGATCTGCATGTATGCCAGCCGGCCGCCAAGGATGGCGAAGAGCACGATGACAGAGACGCGAAGCGCCATGAGATTGCCGTGGGGCCGCACCCTGCTTGGACCCGCATCGGTGGGCTTGCCGTCCATGAAACTCATACCTGGTAGCGCTCCCGGTAAGGCGAAAGACTTCGCGGCTCTAATCCTAGGAGACGGCACGGCACATAGGCCAATAAAAGGAAAAGACCATCGATGAAGATGCCCGGCATTACAAAGCGAACGATGAGCGTCCCGATCTCCGCGTCGGCACCCTGGAGCACCGCGCTCAGCGCCAGCAGGCACCGCGCCCACGCACCAACCACCGCCACCACCACGAAGAGCTGTACGCCCCGGGTCATCGGGAGTTGCGATTCGGAAAGCCAGTACGCCAGTGGTGGCAGGGGCAGCAGTGTAAGCAGCAACAACGCCGGCGACCGGTCCGAGGCGAATCCCAGGAACAGCGCCATCAAGGGTGTTGCCACCAACGCCGTGGTCGGCCCGGCGAAGACCAGGAGAATTGCCAGCGTGACTAGCAAGAAGCTGGCTTCGGCCGAAAAAAGCGGAAAGAGCGGGGCGATCGTGACCTGGGCCGCGCACACGAGAATGATCGCGATGAGGACCGCGAGCGCTTTCATTCTGTGTCCAGGGACCGGCGCAGCGGATCGAAGTCCGTGCGGATGAGCACCGTTTCCAGTGTCGACAACCGCACCTGCGGTTCGATGACCACGTCGAGGAAGAGGTCCTGCGGTGTTCCCCGGCTGCTCGCTACCGTCCCTATAGGTAGGCCGCGCGGGTAGTTGCCGCCCACACCGGATGTGACCACCACATCGCCGACCGCGATCGCGCCCCGAGCGAGTTCAAAGCGCACCACGCGCGTCGCGCTTCCCCGAACCGTCCCATCAATCCCCGATACGGGAATCTGCGCGTTCACCGAACTGCGGCTGTCGCTGATAAGCCGAATTGCAGCGCGAGTGCTGGTTACCGATGTCACCCTGCCAACAAGCGAACCGGAAGGTGACAGCACCACCATGCCGGGGCGGATGCCGTCGTTGCTTCCTCTGTCCACGTTGATTACATCCGTAAAGGCGAAACCGTCGCGCGAGACGACGCTCGCGGGAACGTAGGTCGCCGTTACGTCTTCGCCGATGACGCCGAGAGCCTCGCGCAGGTCTGCAAGCTCGCCGACCTGCTGCTGGAGCTCGACAACCTCATTGCGGAGCTGTTCGTTTTCGAGCCGGAGCTGTTGGTTGTCGCGACGCAATTCCTGCACGTCGCCCAGCCCGGAGAAGAGTCCGGCTACCGGCCGAAAGGTATTGCCCAGGGCCCGCTCTATCGGTGTGGAAACGCGGAGGTACATGCCCTCGAAGGGGCCAAGCACGCCGAGCTGCGATGCGACCGCCAGCATGAAGGCGAGTCCCACCATCGCTCCCACCCACCAGGTGTACCGCTGGAAAATCAGCATGGCGGCCTCACAGCGAGTGGTCCGATGCTAGCGTCTGGGCCTTCGCGAGGCCAACTGGGACTGCACCTTGCTTAACATCGCTTGCTCTTCAAGCACTTCGCCGGCGCCGCGAACCACGCACAAGAGCGGGTCTTCGGCCACATATACCGGGAATCGTGTTTCCTGGCTGAGCCGCCGGTCCAACCCGAGCAGCATCGCTCCGCCGCCTGCCAGCGCGATACCGTGGGCCATCAGGTCGCTCACCAGCTCAGGAGGGGTCACTTCGATAGAGGAGCGTACCGCCTCCACAATCGCGCTGATGGAGCCTGCGAGGGCATCGCGGATTTCTACGGTGCTCACTTCCACCTGCTTGGGCAGCCCCGTGGCCAGGTCACGGCCGCGCAGCACGACGGATTCTTCCGGATCCATTGGCGCGGCGGAACCGGCGATTTTCTTGATATCCTCGGCGGTCCGTTCCCCAATGAGCAGGTTATGCACCTGCCGTGCGTAGGAAATGATGTCCTGGTCCATCTCGTCGCCGGCGACGCGAATGCTGGTGCTCACCACCATGCCGCCGAGAGAAATCACGGCGACTTCCGTGGTGCCACCACCGATGTCCACGATCATGCATCCCGCCGCTTCCATTACCGGGAGGCCCGCGCCGATCGCCGCCGCCATCGGTTCTTCGATGAGGTAACAGGCGCGCGCGCCGGCGTTGAGGGCGGCGTCGTGCACCGCGCGTTTTTCCACTTCGGTAACGCCGCTGGGGATACCGATCACGACGCGCGGCTGGGCGAGAAACGTGCGTTCGTGCACGGAGCGGATGAAGTAGCTGAGCATCTTCTCGGTGACTTCGAAGTCCGAAATTACGCCGTCGCGCAGGGGCCGCACAGCGATGATGCTGGCCGGGGTGCGGCCAACCATGCGCTTCGCTTCGTCGCCGATAGCGAGGATCTTTTTCGACACGCGGTCAATCGCCACCACCGACGGTTCGTTGATGACGATGCCGCGGCCACGGACCATGACGAGCGTGTTCGCCGTGCCAAGGTCAATGGCGATGTCATGGGAAAGAAAGCCAAAAAGGCCAGATAAGGGTCCAAGGAACGACAAGTGGACAACCTGCTCGGGGTTTGCAGTCGCCACGAGACGGTGTCACGTGATCTCTCCCAGTATAGACCACCCTTAACGAAGCGCGAGATGCGGATTTTGAATAGATTCGTCGCGACCGCCCACTAGCGGCTTTAAGCGGGAACTTCCTCACGTAGTACGCCGCCACCTTCTTCGAGGAGCCGCGTAAACATAGCCTCATCGACAACCCGGACGCCGAGTTTTTCCGCCTTCTGCAACTTCGATCCAGCGCTGGCACCGGCAATCAACGCATCCGTCTTCTTCGTCACTGAACTACCCACCTTTCCGCCAAGTTCGCGAATGCGGTCCTCCGCTTCGTTCCGCGACATCGATTCCAGCGTGCCCGTGACCACCAGCGTCAGCCCGTCCAGCGGCCCCGCTTCTGTAACGACGATTTCCTGCTCCATCGTCACGCCCGCACTCCCGAGTTTCGCCACCAATTCTCGGTTCGACTCCACGGTCGCCCAGTCGGCGATGCTCTTGGCCACCACGGGCCCGATTCCCTCGACCTCCTGGAGTGCTTCCTCCCCGGCATCGAGAATCGCCGGGAGGCTGCCGAAGTGTTGCGCCAGCAGCCGCGCGGTCTCGTACCCCACGTGCCGAATGCCAAGCGCGAAGATGACATTGAGCAGCGGGCGCCCCTTGCTCTTTTCGATACCGCTCACCAGGTTCTCCGCGCTCTTCTGCCCCATGCGCTCGATCTGCGTGAGTTGCTCCACCGTCAGGTCGTAGACATCGGCGGCGTTGGCGACGAGTTGCTGTTCGAAAAGCGTGTACGCCATCCGCTCGCCGAGGCCTTCGATGTCCATCGCGCTGCGGCCCGCGAAGTGCTCCAGCAGCCGGATCGCCTGCGCCGGGCACCCGCCCGCGTTCGGGCAAAACCACACCGCCTGGTCCGCCTCCCGCACGAGTTCTGTCTCGCACGATGGGCAATGTGTCGGCATCGCGAACTCGACCTCGTCGCCGGTTCGCATACTGGTGACCGGTCCCACCACCTGGGGGATGACCTCTCCCGCGCGCTGCACAATCACGGTGTCGCCGATGCGGATGTCCTTGCGGCGGATGTCGTTTTCGTTGTGCAACGTCGCCATCTGGATGGTCGCTCCACCCACGAAGACGGGGTCCAGTTCGGCGAAGGGATTGATGGCTCCGGTACGTCCGACGTTCACGTGAATCTTTAGAAGCTTCGTCGTCCGCTGCTGGGGCGGATACTTGAACGCTGTCGCCCAGCGCGGTTCGCGTCCAACCACGCCCAGCCGGTCCCACGCCGCTACCTCGTCCACCTTCATCACCACGCCGTCGATGTCGTAGTCGAGCCGTTCCCGCCGCTCTTCCCACCAGTCCACGCGCTTGCGCGCGGCGGCGACGTCCGGGTGGAGTGCCGCGTCCGGATTGGTCCGGAATCCCATCGCGCTCAGCCATTGGAGTATCTCGTGGTGGCTGCCCGGGAACGCGCCTTCGCACCACCCGAGTTGGTACACGAAGATGCTAAGCGGCCGCTGTGCGGTAATCGCGGGGTTCTTCTGGCGTACCGCGCCAGCCGCGGCATTGCGTGGGTTCGAGTACAGCCCCAGCGGCTTCTGGCCGGCTTCCTCCCGCCGCTCGTTCTCGTCCATGATCGCGGCGTTCATCGCTTCGAAGCCGCTCTTCGGCATGTACACCTCGCCGCGCACTTCGAAGCGCGCCGGGAATTCGCCCGTCAGCTCGTTCGGAATGGTCTCGATCGTCCGGAGATTGGCGGTCACATTCTCGCCGTGTTCGCCATCGCCACGCGTCGCCCCCTGCACGAATCGCCCGTTCTCGTACACCAGTGCGATGGCCAGCCCATCGATCTTCGGTTCCGAAACAATCGCGAAGTCGTCCCGGTCCAGCCGCTCGGCCGCGCGCCGGTGCCACGTTTGCAGGTCTTCGTCCGTGAAGCAGTTAGAAAGGCTGAGCATCCGCTGCCGGTGCTCGACCACTTCGAACGTGGTCACCGGCGCCGATCCAACCCGCTGCGTCGGCGAGTCCGGCGTGATGAGTTCCGGGTACTGCTTCTCGATCGCCCGCAATTCGTTCAGCAGCTGGTCGTAGACGTCGTCACTGACTTCCGGGGTGTCCAGTTCGTAGTACAGGCGGTTGTGGTAGTTGATCTGCGAGCGTAGTTCTTCGCTGCGCAACCGCGATTCGTACTGGTTCAACTGCTCTTCGGGCATGCGGGAAAGTATACGAAGAACGCGCCACTTCGACGCCTCTCCGCGTCACCTTCCGCGGGCCGGACGTAGCGAAGCCCCGTGCTACACTCGAATCACCGTGACTACCCCGATCGTTGTCCTCGACTATGGCGCTGGGAATACGCGCTCCGTTGAACGCGCGCTCGTCCACAGCGGCGCGGATGTGCTCATCAGCGACGACCCGGAATGGATTGCGCGCGCTCCCGGGCTGGTCCTCCCCGGCGTTGGCGCCGCCGCCGACACGATGAACAACCTCCGCGACCGTGGCGTCATCCAGCCCATCTTCGACTACATCGCCACCGGAAAGCCTTTCCTTGGCGTCTGCATGGGCCTGCACGCCATTCTCGAATGGTCGGAAGAAGACAATCGCCAGGAATGTCTGTCCATCGCACCGGGCCACGTCCAGCGCTTCGTGCCCAACGGGCTGAAGGTGCCGCACATGGGCTGGAACACCGTCGAGTGGCTGCGGGAACACCCCATCGCCGACGGCATCCCCAGCGGCTCCTATTTCTACTTCGTGCATAGCTACCACCCGGTGCTGCACGACGAATCGTGGGCGCTCGGCGAAACCGAGTACGGAGTGACTTTCCCCTCCGTCATCGCCCACGAGAACATCGTTGCCACGCAGTTCCACCCCGAGAAGAGTGGCGAGCACGGCCTTCGTCTCTATGCGAACTTCGTGCGCTGGGTTGGCGAATACGCCGAACATGGCGCTGCGGAGATAGCCCGCTCGTGAGCACTGCCCCACGCTCGCCTTTCGAAGTCATCCCTGCCATCGACCTCCGTGGAGGCGTCTGCGTGCGCTTGTTCCAGGGGGACTACGGGCAGGAAACGCAATACTCCAACGACCCCATAGCGATGGCGAAGCAGTGGCAGGAGCAGGGCGCTCCCCGCATCCATGTCGTCGACCTCGACGGTGCGCGCGAAGGCAGCCCCGTGCAGGCCGAACTTGTCGCATCAATCTGCCGCGCGGTCTCCGTGCCCGTGGAAGTCTCAGGTGGCCTCCGCACACGCGAAGCAATCGAAGCCGCCTTCGCCGGGGGAGCCGAACGTGTCCAGCTCGGCAGCGCCGCCGTACGGAATCCCGAACTCGTCCGCGCCGCCTGTGCAGAGTTCCCCGGTGCTATCTGTGTCGGCATCGACTCCCGCGACGGCATCGTGCAGGTGCAGGGTTGGACCGAAAGCGGAGGCATTCAAGCCACCGAACTTGCGCACCGCATGGTCGAACTCGGTGTGCCGCGCATCATGTTTACCGACATCAGTCGCGACAGCACCCAGACCGGGCC